>NZ_JALSKT010000056.1 GCF_026988655.1 Sulfurimonas sp.
CCCAAATAATTCCATAACAATCATCATACCTCCAAATTCATAAAATTTCATCTTTTTTTGAAGCCAGAAACACCTAAAAAGGCTAATAAATCATCTTTTATATATTTTTAACTCCATTGTTTTTGAATTTTGCACTTTTAGTGCAGAAATGATGTTTTTTTGACAATACTTTACTGTCATAATAAAGTTCATTGTACTTATTGTTGGCTTTTTCAGGTGAAAATTTATTCTCATTGTAAACTCTCTTCATAAGCTAATCTTCGTATTTTTTGGAGCATCTCTAAAAACTCTTCATTTACTTTAAGTATTCTCTCTCTTGCATGAGAGATAACCTTACCTGCTATATTATAGAGCTTATATCTGATTGTTTTTACTGTGTGCTTGTGTAAATTTTTATCTAAAATTTGCTTAAACATTAAAAAAAGATTGTATGCCAATGTTCCAATATAAAAATAAAAAGCATTTGCCTCAAGATTTGAGCTTGGCAGGTAGCTCATATTGAAACCATTTTTTAGCTCTTTAATCTTGTTTTCACTTGTTTCACCCCGTTGACGATGGAGTTTAATTATCTCCTCTGGAGTCAAGTCATTATCGTTGGTAGCAATACAGTAATAAATTTCATCTTGATGTTGAATCATCACTTCATCTGAGATATATTCTTCTAGTGTTGGAAGTGTTGGTGTGATGTCTTTTTTAATCACAATCATTCTAAAAGCACTATCTGTATCTTGCATAGTGTGAGTAAACTCTGCTATCTTTTCTCTCGTAGAAAAAGTTTTCCACTCGTCATCTTTTATGCTTTTGATAGAGTCAAACACATTTTTATTCTTTTTAGCTGTTACTGTGAAAAGTATATTTTCTTTTTCACAGTAGTTAAATATATCAGCTTGATAGGATGCACTGTCTGCACGAAATCTGTCAAACTTTTTTCCAAGTGGAAGTTGTAACACGCACTGCTTAATGAACTCTAAGTTCTTACTTGCTGGAGCCTCGTTACCTTCTCTGAAATCTACATCAATAACCCAACCATTATTGATATGCCCCACCATCGGCATATAGCCAGGCGCATCTTTATATGACCACTTTGCTGTATTCTTATGTGCTTCTATAAAAGTTGCATCAATATCTAAAATCAACTCTTTGTTTTTAATGCTTTTTAGGAATCTTTTTAAAAATTGCTTGTTTATCTTTCTTATTCCCTCCTCACCGTTAGTTCCATGTTTACGAAGATATTTTGAGAATGCATTTGCTGTTGGAATATTTTTAATTTTTAAAAGTGTAGTGAGCACCTTATCTACTTTTATCTCTCTGATGTCATCAAGAAATCTACCACCACTATGGAGCATCAGAATAAGTGGATAGATAAACTCAAAGGCTGTGTAGCCATTGTTGCGTTTAGCTTTTGGAATATTAACATTGCAAAGCTCTTCAAGCTTCATACCTTTGAGATATTCTCCAAGTATTGCTACACCTGTTCTTGGTGTTAATTTCTCGTTTGTGGATTGTAGTTTGAAATTTAATGTTGTTTGCACTATAATTCTCTCGTTTTGGAAAAAGTTACACCTGATAGGTGAAAGTTTTAAGTGTGACTTTTTCGCTTTAAAGTACCTAATTATAGAGCAATCAAGCTTGTTGTCTAATTTGGTATGGAATCATTGGGGT
>NZ_JALSKT010000057.1 GCF_026988655.1 Sulfurimonas sp.
CCCACAGGGAAGCTTAGTTTTAGGCAATCTTTAAAAGATAAAAGTTTTCGAATTAACAAGTTAGTCCTTCAAATTTTATATTTCAAATCTCACCCAAAACTAAGCTTTTGTGGGTGTTCTTACTGTGAAGTGGTCTCATAATGGGACATCCTGAAAAAGCTGCAGAGTTTATAGCCGATGATGAGAGAATGCACTGGCACGACAAAGCACTATGGTTTGTGCGTAAAAAAAGAGATGTAGCTGCTCATGGACTAGATGAGTGGGAAGAGTTAAGACGAGTAGCAAGTGAGATAAAAACTCATACCATAAGTAAACTTGATCACTATCTTGAAGAGTTTGAAAAAAACGCTAAAGAAAAAGGTCTACATGTACACTGGGCAAAAGATGCACAAGAACACAATGAGATAGTTTTGAAACTTCTTTTATCTCGTGGAGCAAAAAAGCTTGTAAAAAGCAAGTCAATGCTTACTGAAGAGTGTCATCTAAATCCATTTCTAGAGAAAAATGGTATAGAAGTAGTCGATACTGACCTTGGAGAACGCATAGTTCAGCTAAGAAAAGAAGCACCTTCACACATAGTTCTTCCGGCTATTCATCTAAAAAAAGAGGATGTTGGAAAAACTTTTGAAAAGTTTTTAAAAACAGAAAAAGACAACTGTGATCCTACCTACCTTACAAGAGAGGCGAGAAAACATCTTAGAGAAAAATTTTTAAATGCAGATGCTTCTTTGACTGGCGTTAACTTTGGTATAGCTGAGACTGGTGGTATTGTAGTTTGTACCAATGAAGGCAATGCAGATTTAGGAGCATCTCTTCCAAGTCTTCACATTGCTAGCATGGGCATAGAAAAAATTATACCAAGACTTGAAGATCTTAGTATATTTACAAGGCTTCTTGCAAGAAGTGCTACAGGTCAGCCCATAACATCTTATACTTCACACTTTCATGCTCCTGTTGAAAATGGAGAAATGCACATCATCATAGTTGACAATGGTCGCTCCAATATCATAGGAAATGAAGACTTTGTACAATCTTTAAATTGCATCAGATGTGGAGCATGCATAAACACTTGCCCAGTATATAGACGAAGTGGAGGACATAGCTACGGCTATACTATACCAGGACCAATTGGCTCTACACTTGGTGCTAGTAAAGATTTGAGAACAAATAAAACTCTACCCTTTGCATGTACACTTTGTGCATCATGTTCCAATGTCTGCCCTGTTAAGATAAACCTTCATAATCAGCTATATAAACATAGACAAAGCGTAGTTGCTGCTGGTCTTCTTGATTTTAAAAAGCATACAGCACTGAAAATTGCAACTTGGGTTATGAAACACCCTGCTCTCATGGATTTTAGTGGAAAGTTAGCAAGAAAGATTGTACCAAAACTTCCAAGAAGTATACTCTACTCAAAAGCAAATATATGGGGTAAAAAAAGAGAGCTACCAGAGTTTCCAAAAAACAGTTTTAAAGAGCTATATAAAGCGAGGAAAAAGTAATGTCTTCAAGAGAATATATACTAAACAATATCAAAAAAAATTTGCCATCAAAATCTGCTGAGTTACCAGAGACTAACATACCTCATACATACTACAAAGATAAAAATGAAAAGTTTTCAACCTCTCTAAGTAGTGTTGGAGGAAATGCACTCTGGCTAAAAGATCAAACAGTAAATGAGTTTGTAAAAGAGAACTATAAAAACTTAGATGTTATTACCTCTACATGTAGAGCCTTTACTGCTAACACTATTGATGCCAACCAACCAAACAGACCTCACCCTTTAGAGTATGTGGACTTGGCCGTTGTTGATGCAGAATTTGCGGTGGCTGAAAATGGTGCTGTTTGGGTTAAAAACAGTGACAACCGCCATAGAGCTTTGTATTTTTTAGCAAAACAGCTTCTAATAGTTGTTAAAAAAGAAAATATTGTAGATACAATGCATGAGGCATATGAGCGGATAAAATTTGATGAAAGTGGCTATGGTACTTTTATAAGTGGACCATCTAAAACTGCAGACATAGAGCAGTCTTTAGTTATAGGAGCTCATGGTCCTACTGCTGCTTGCGTGCTTTTCGTCTAATATGAGCTTGCTTTAATCTCTCAGTTGGCATCTGAGAGATAAATACTCCACTCAATATAACAGCTGAGGCTACAAGCTCAATAAAACCTAGTTTTTCACCTAAAACAAAAAATGCTAAGAGAAGAGCAAATATAGGAATAAGATTTATGTATACAGCTGCCTTACTAGCCTCAATGCGTCCAAGTGCAAAGTTGAACATACCATATCCACCAAGAGTAACTACTACGCCTAAATAGACAGTCCAAATCATCGCATCTAAATCAAAAGTGAACCCTATATTATTGTATTCCCATACAGCAAATGGAAAGAAGAATATAGCCCCAGCAAATGACTGAATTGCAGTTAAAAATAGTGCTGAAAACTTTTCACTAAGGTGTCTAATTGTAATAGCATATCCTGCTCCGCATACCATAGCAAAAAATTCAAGTGTATTTCCTAAAAGTGGATTTGAAGCATTTTCACTGCTCGAAGTTACTAAACTTAACCAAACTGCACCACCTACAGCTAAGAGTGCACCAACAATAAGCCGTTTTGTAATAAGCTCCTTTAAAATTATACCTGCAGCAACAGCTGTTATAAGGGGCATCATTGAAGTAATCATACCTGCTTGTCCTGCACTTGTGTATTGTAATGCTTTTGCTTCAAATATAAAATATAAACATGGTTCAAAAAATACCATTAATACAATATACTTAATATCATCCTTGTTAAATTTTAATTTTGTAAAACTTTTAATAAAATATACAAAACATAAACTTGCAACAAACATACGACCAAAAATAACACTCATAGGACCAAGTGGACCAATTGCAGATTTTAATGCTATAAAAGAGCTTGCCCAAACTAACATAGCCGTTACTAGTGCCGTAACAGCCAACCAATCAATATCTTTTTTTACCAAAACTTCTCTTTTTTGCACGAATTCTATCATAATCTGATATAATAATGTATGAGTATAGTAAAATTAGTCTTTTTAGCAATTATTGCCATTGTAATTTTAAACTTTTTTAATAGCAGTGATGAAGAGTTTGACGGAGCCATTATGTTACCAATTGATACAAAAGTTGTTGCATTTGGTGATAGTATCACATATGGATATAGAGTAGCTAAAGAAGATAGCTATCCATCACAGCTCTCAAAACTACTTCAAACTGAAGTTATCAATGCTGGTGTAAATGGAGAAGTAACAAGTGAAGCTCTTAGAAGACTCCCTAAAATACTAGAAAAATATAATCCTAAAATTCTTATTATCTGTGAAGGTGGAAATGATATTATACGAAGAAAAAGTCTTCTAAAAGCAAAAGAAAATATTAAAAAAATGATAGAAATAGCTCGCAAGAAAAATGTTCATGTTGTACTTGTAGGTGTTCCAACTATGGAAGTACTAACTCTTTCAACTGCACAAATATACTATGAAATAGCACAAGAATTAAATGTGCCATTAGATAGCAGTTCCTTAGAAAATATACTTGGAGATAGTTATTTAAAAATAGATCAAATACATCCAAATGCAGAAGGATATAAAATACTAGCAAACTCTCTTGCAAATATCATAACAGAAACATATATACCTACTTTTTAAACCTCTCTAATAACTCCTTGCCATATGCATCAACTAAAAGAAGTAGTTCATCTTCATCTATGGTTATCATCTTCTCTTTTGTAGGAACATTATGCTGAAGTACAATCAACTGAGTACAAAGCTTATATAGTTCATTTGTATCCATATCAGCCATAGCCTTTATCACTTTAATAGGTAATTCTTTTGCTTTTAACTGGTGCAATGAACTTACACTTGATAAAAAATCTTCTATTACTGGGTTCACATCTTCTCCTAATTTTTTTGTTATTATACAATAATTTAAAAGGTAATTTAAAAGGTGTTTCATTTTTACACATAAAAAAAAATTTTAATAACTTTTTTACAAAATTTTATCTTTGCTATGCTAATGCTATGTAGAGATTCTATCATAGTGTTTGAAAAATGTTAATGTCTATTTTGTTTAAATACTCATTTTACATTAAAATCTACTCAAGGAGACCTTATGAACAAGGAAGCTGCAGAAGCTTATTGGAAAGAGAATATTTCACTTATTCTCAAGCTATTGGTAGTCTGGTTTGCCGTATCTTATGGTTGCGGTATTATCTTTATAGACGAACTCAATGCGATTACATTTGGAGGATTCAAACTAGGATTTTGGTTTGCACAGCAAGGTGCTATATATGTTTTCTTGGTTCTTATTTTTGTTTATGCAAAAAAGATGGAAGCAATTGAAGAAAAATACGACATTCACGAATAAAGGGAAAATAATATGGAATTACAAAGTTTAATTTATCTATTTGTCGGACTATCTTTTGCTCTTTATATCGGTATTGCGATTTGGGCAAGAGCTGGGTCTACTAAAGAGTTTTATGTTGCAGGTGGAGGAGTTCATCCTGTACTGAACGGTATGGCTACTGGTGCAGACTGGATGAGTGCTGCTTCTTTTATCTCACTTGCAGGTATTGTTTCACTAAAAGGTAGTGATGGTGGTGCTTACTTGATGGGTTGGACTGGTGGTTATGTACTACTAGCAATGCTTTTAGCACCATACTTAAGAAAGTTTGGAAAGTTTACTGTTCCTGATTTTGTTGGTGATAGATACTACTCTGACTTCGCTCGTACAGTTGCTGTTATATGTGTAATCTTTATTTCATTTACATATGTTGCGGGACAGATGAGAGGTGTTGGAATCGTTTTTTCTAGATTCCTACAAGTTGATGTAAATATGGGTATCTATATTGGTATGTTTATCGTTTTCATATATGCTGTTCTTGGTGGTATGAAAGGTATTACATATACACAAGTTGCTCAATACTGTGTTATGATTTTTGCATTTACAGTTCCTGCAATCTTCCTTTCACTACAAGTTACAGATACATTTTTACCACAAATCGGTTTTGGTGGGTCTATTCCATTTCAATTTGATGACGGTATAAGGATGATTGATAGTGGAACATACTTACTACATGCACTAGATACCTCTATGACTGATCTTGGATTTGGTGCTTATACTGTAAGTCATGGTGGTACTTGGAATGTTTTCATGCTAACTACTGCTCTTATGCTTGGTACTGCCGGACTTCCTCATGTTATCGTTAGATTTTTTACAACTCCAACTGTAAAAGGTGCAAGAATATCTGCTGGTTGGGCTTTAGTATTTATCGCAATTTTATATACACAAATTCCTGCAGTTGCTGGTTTTGCAAGACTTAACTTAATCAAAAACCTACAAAATGTTGATTATGCAAAATTTGTAAATAATGAGATAGAAGGAAATAGCGGAATATGGTTTAAAAACTGGGAAAATTCTGGTCTTATAGCTTGGACTGATAGAAACGGTGATGGTAAAATCCAATTTGCATCAGGAAAAGCTTTTGAAGGTGCAAAAGGTAAACCAAAGTATGCAGAAGGAAGAGGAGCAAGTGGAGAGCGTTTAACTGCAAACCCAATGCCATCTCATACTGCAAATGCTGATGAGATGAGAGCAAATGGTAAGATTGTCAATGAGCTTTACCTTGACCGCGATATTATCGTTTTAGCTAACCCTGAAATCGCAGGTCTTCCAAACTGGGTTATTGCAATTATCGCAGCAGGTGGTCTTGCAGCAGCACTTTCAACTGCAGCTGGACTTCTACTTGTTATATCTACTTCAATTTCACATGACCTTTTAGGTAATGTGCTTATGAAAGACCCTGTAACTGGTAAATCTAAAATGAGTGAAAAAGCAGAGCTTCTAAGTGCTCGTCTTGCTGCTATCGTAGCGATTGTCGTAGCTGGTTACCTTGGAATTCACCCTCCAGGATTTGTTGCACAAGTTGTTGCATTTGCATTTGGTCTTGCAGCTGCTTCATTCTTCCCTGTAATTATCCTTGGAATTTTCTATAAGAGAATGAATAAAGAGGGAGCAATTGCAGGTATGCTTAGTGGTCTAATATTTACCTTTGGATACATAATCTACTTTGTATTTATGGGCGGAGATAAAGCTGACTATCTATGGGGTATTGCTCCAACTGGTATCGGTACTATTGGTATGATTTTACACTTTATTGTTGCAATAATAGTAAGTAAAATTACTCCACCACCACCACAGCATATACAAGATCTTGTTGAAAGTATCAGAATCCCTAGAGGGGCTGGTGCGGCAACTCACTAATCTACTCAAACACACGGTTAAAAACCGTGTGTTTGCAATAATTTAGCCTTTTTTTAACTTATTTGTGATAACTTAATAGAAGTCTAACACTAAGGTTACACCATGAGTCTACATGATCAAGAAGCATTTTTAAAATCTATTCACCCCTTTGAGTTACTAAAACCAAGAGAACTTACAAAAGCCGTTAATTCAATGGATATTGCCTACTATAAAAAAGATACTGTGCTAATATCACCTGATAGTATTTCTGACTTTTTATATCTAATTATTAAGGGTGAAGTTGGAGAGTACCACAATGATGAACTTATAAAAGTATATAATAATTCAAATACATTTGATGCTGATTCTCTAATATATGATAAGACTGAGTATACATTTAAAGTTCTTGAAGAGCTTATATGTTTTGAAATGAAAAAAGAGGACTTTAAGTCTCTATTAGAATCAAATACTGAATTTAAAAACTTCTATATAAAAGATCTTGCGAATCGCATACAATCTGCAAAGCAAAAAGAGTATACAACACAAATGTCTGGCTTTATGATAGCAAGAGTAAGCGACTCATATCTCCATGATCCATGTATTGTAGATGCAAAGAGACCAATCATGGAAGCTCTAAGCGAGATGGAAGAGTTAAAAACAAACTGTATACTTGTTGAGGACAATGGTACGCTTGGAATTGTAACTGATAGTATATTAAGAAAGCACATACTTTATAATAACTACGATAAATATGGTCCGATAGGTCCAATTGCCTTAAGCCCTATAATTACGATTGAGCATAATGACTTTTTATTTAATGCCCTTCTCTCTTTTACAAAAAATTCGATAAAAAGAATTGTAGTAACAAAAGATGATAAAGTTATAGGGATTTTAGAGCAACTCGATCTTCTTAGCTATTTTGCAAATCACACATATCTTGTAGCTGTTCAGATTAAAAAAGCAACTTCGATTGAAGAGTTAAAACTTGCAAGTGCTGATTTTATTAATATTATTAAAAAGCTTCATGCAAAAGGAACTAAAGTAGAGTATATTGCTAAACTTATTTCAGAATTAAATGAAAAGATATATGAAAAACTTTATGAGATGATAGTCCCACAAGAGTTAGCCAGTAAAGCTTGTTTGGTTGTTATGGGTAGTGAAGGCAGAAAAGAGCAAATGCTCAAAACAGACCAAGATAATGCACTCATTATAGAAGATGGGGTAGACGCTACAGAATTTACACTCTATATGGAAAAATTTACAAAAACACTTATTGATTTTGGTTTTCCACCTTGTGATGGAAATATAATGGTTTCAAATGAGTATTGGAGAAAAAATAGTGAATCATACAAAGGTGAAATAGCTAGATGGTTAGAAGCTCCTAGTGGCGATGACTACATGCATTTAGCAATATTTTTTGATGCAATGAGTGTTGCTGGAAATCATGAACTTTTACTTGAATTAAAAGATATGATATTTAATGGAGTAAAAGATAGAAGTGTATTTATGGCAAACTTTGCAAAAGCGGCACTTCTTTTTGAAACACCCATTGGAATGTTTACCAACTTAATTGCAAAAAATAATCATATTGATGTAAAAAAAGGTGGTATATTTCCAATTGTACAAGGAATTAGAAGCATGTCACTGGAAAATGGTATACATATAACAAATACCAACAGTCGTATGAGGGAATTAAAAAAGTTAAAGCTTATTGAAGAAGGCTTTTGTGATGCACTTGAAGAGGCATTTGATACTCTTTTAAATCTCAGACTACAAGAGAGGCTTAGATATTTTGAACATGAAGAAGATCCAGACAATAGAATTGATATAAAAAATCTCAATCAACTTGAGTTAGACCTACTAAAAGATAGCTTTAAAATCGTAAATAAATTTAAAGATTTTTTGAAACACCATTTTAAACTGAATATGGTGCAGTAATGAGACCACTACACAGTAAAAACACCCACAATATCAAGAGGTTTTGTATAGACAAGGCAATTGATCGCAGGACTAACTGGTTAGTTCAAGAACAATTAACGAAGTATATGCGAAACCTCTTGATACCCGCAGGGAAGCTTAGTTTTGGGCAATCTTTAAAAGATAAAAGTTTTCAAATTAACAAGTTAGTCCTTCAAATTTTATATTTCAAATCTCACCCAAAACTAAGCTTTTGTGGGTGTTCTTACTGTGCAGTGGTCTCATAATGCTTTCTAAAATTTTTACCCATTTTAACAGAAAAAATCTCAATAACGAAGATTATGCATTTTTATTTGATGAGCCACCTGTTGATGAATATGTTGTATATGATACTGAGACAACTGGTTTAAATCCAAAAGTAGATGAAATATTATCTATTGGTGCTGTTAAAATAAAAGGCAATAAAATTTTAGCTTCTGAGAAGTTTGAACTCTATGTACAACCAACAAAAGAGATTAGTGAAGAGAGTATCAAAATACACCAAATAAGAAATATTGATCTTCAAAATGGGAGTAAACCAAATGAGGCAATAGAAAAATTCCTACATTTTATTGGTTCATCTACACTTGTTGGTTACTACCTTGAATTTGATGTAAACATGATAAACAAATACTTAAAACCATATCTTGGGATTAAACTTCCAAATAAACAGATAGAAGTATCTGGTATCTATCATGATAAAAAAATAAAATTTATCCCTGATGGTCATATTGACTTGAGGTTTGATTCCATTATGAAAGATTTAGAACTTCCTATTTTTGGTAAGCATGATGCAACAAATGATGCACTAATGACAGCCATGATGTTTGTAAAACTAAAAAATATATCTAAGATTTAGGATGAGTATATAGCCATCCAAGAACAAACTAAGGCATACTAGCGATAAGAGAAGTATGCAATTGCGAGACAAAAGGTTGCAAGAGCTACTAGTAGCTTTAAAACCTTTTAACGAAGTCAAGTGTATGCTTCTCTTATCGTCCTTTGGATAAGTCATAAGTAAGCAATCTGCAAAGCATCTATCTCTCACCTTTACTAGTAAAGGCTTCAAGATAGCTACTTCACATCTCACTCACTTATGACTTACTAGTATGCCTTAGTTTGTTCTTGGATGGCTATAGTAAGCACTACTCCCAAAACCAACTTTAGTTAGCCACTCATTTTGTGGAACAATATCTGCATGACCGAGCAAAAGTCTACCATCTCTTTTTAAAAGTTTAGAAAACCTTTGCATTGCTATTAGTCTTGTTGTGTTATCAAAGTATATAAACATATTTCTTGAAAAAATTATATCAAAACTACCTATTGATGTAAATGAATCTTCAAATATATTAACTTTTCTAAAATTAACATGCAAAAAATGCTCTGATTTTATTTGGTACATATCATCCTTGTATGTAAAATACCTATTTTTAACATTTTCATTTAACTTATGTAGTGATCTTTTAGTATATAATCCTCTCTTCGCTTTTGTGATTGCTTCTGAATTAATATCAACTCCAGTAATAGTGAACTTATTTGATAAATCTGTCTGTTCACTCAACATCATACTAAGTGAATATACCTCTTCACCAGATGCACAAGGTGCACAAAGAATACTCACACTCTTATCTCTACTAATGGCAAAATTTACAGCTTCTTGTAGCTGTCTCTCTTCACGAAAAAAATATGTCTCATTTACGGTAAGTAGATTTATAATCTCTTGTTTTAAATCATTCTTGCATTTAACTAATCCAAGTAAATCACTAAAACTGTATATCTCTTTATCTTTACAAAACAGCTTTAGTCTTGTCTCTATGATACTTTTTTTAAGAAAAAGATCAATACCAGTTTCTAATTTTACATAATGTAAAAGATCTTCAAGTCCAATACTATTAAACTCCTGTTTATACAGTTTATTAATTTTTTTTTCTTGGCTTTTATTTTTTTTTCTAAAAAACACTATTTAGACCTTTACTTAGTAAATTTTTTAACAAATTTTATTATTTCATTTAGATGCATAACTTCTATATTGCTATTCAATTCAAATGCTTTTTTTGGCATACCAAATACAATAGCACTCTCTTTGCTCTCTGCAATTGTATTTGCACCTTCAATTTGAAGTTCACTAAGTCCACTAGCTCCATCACTTCCAATTCCTGTCAATAAAATTGCCAACACATCATAAGTTTTACATAATTTGACTGCTGATTTAAACAGATTATCTATACTGGGATTATAATGCGAATTAACACTATTGTCTACTTGGAGCTCAACACTATTATAAAGAATATTTAATCGACAATGAGTAGAACAGATATATATTGAACCCTTTTTTATTCCGTGATTACTATCTACCGCATAAAAATCAAATGGCATTTCATCATTGAACTGCTTTACAAAACTTGATATAAAAACTGGATTCATATGCTGAGCAACTACAATTGGTACATTTATTGAACTATCTAAATTGGAAAAAATTTTTTTTAAATGCCCAGGACCGCCAGTAGAGGCACCAATAAGCACAAGTTTGTCTCTAGTAGATATCGATATATTATCCTCCTGTTACACTATAACTAATAAATCTTCATACCAAGCTGTGCAAGAATTATCATAAGAACTAATGACATAGGATAAACTGCAGCATAAGATATTGAAGAGTATTCTGATTTGGTTGTATTATTTACCATTGTAAGAGTTGGTGTTGAAACCATTGCGCCAGAAAGCAATCCTAAAATATTAATAAAATTCATCTTTAAAAATACCCTACAAAGCACTGTCATAATGGCAATAGAAAACACCAATCCAAAAACTGCAATATAGACTGGTGTAAAACCATTTTGCGATATGGACTCAACTAAGTATTTACCAGCATTTGTTCCAATTGTTGCCATAAAAATAAGCTGTCCCAAAGTTTTCATCATACTTGTAGAGTGTGGTGAAAGCTGAAAAACTATGCCTCCAACTCTTCCTTTTCTACCTAGTAAAATAGCAGTCAATAAAATACCTCCGACAAAGCTTAACTTTATACTACCAAATCCTGGTATTACAAAAGGGATACTACCGATTAAAATACCTAAAACTATACCTAGAGATATAGGAAGAAAATCAGCAGCAGGGTATTTTAAAAGATCATCACCAATAATTTTTGTAACTTTTTTACCATACTCTCTTGGAGCAACAACATAAAGCTTATCTCCTAAACGCAATGTCAAACCAGGATTTGGAGTAATATCAATACCAGATCGCCTTACTTTTGTTATTACAGCACGAAGTGTTTTTAACTGTGTTATTTGTGCTATTTTCTTACCAACAATATCTTTTGAAGCGACCAAAAGTCTAAAAACTTTCATATCATCATGAAACTCAAAAGTATCTTGTATCTCTTCACCTAAAATAATCTCTAGTTTTTTTAACTCTTTAGCAGTTCCTGATGCTCTTACTATATCGTTTACATGTAGAAGATTATCATCTTCACTATTATATTCAATACGCTCTATAATAGCTCCCGTCATGTCTTCAATTTGCTGTTTATCAACACTACTGTTTTTAAAATTTTCATTAATTATTCTATAATTCCTAGTAAAAACCTCTGGATATTTTCTGCGTTGATCTTGTTCATATTTCTTTATCTCTTTATCAAGATCTACTCTAAATATAATTGGTAAAATTCTTACAAATAAAACTGTAATAACAATACAAAAAGGGTATACTAAACCAAAAATTACGGATATAGAAGAGTCATCACTAATTTCAAGAGCAGATGCAAGAGCTGGAACACTTGTAAGTGAACCTGTAAATATGCCCTCTATTGTCCCTGGTGGAAGCTCCATATACATTCCAATAGCACTAATAGTTAAAAAGATAAGAACAACTAGTATAATAGCTAAAAGATTTAATCTAACACCATCTTTTTTAATAGTTTCAAAAAAACCTGGACCAGACTGTAAGCCAACTGCATAGATAAATATTGCTAAACCAAAAAATTTAAACTCTTCTGATATAATCAAACCATAATGGCCTGCAATTAGTGCGACTATAAGCATGGCAGTAATGTCCAGTGAAAATCCGCGTATTTTTATATTACCGAGGATATATCCTACTGATATTATTGAAAAAAGATAAAATATTTCGCTTTGAATCATAAGAAGTGCCACACTTTTTTAAGATGTGGAATTATACAACAATTTTGAAGATTTACAAACTCTTTATAGTAGAATTTGTAAATCTATTATATGTTCTTTTGAGTATGTTCCGCAGTCGGTGCATAAATGCACAACGACTTTACGGTGCGAACGATAGGTATCTTCCGCAGTCGGTGCATAAATGCACAACGACTTTACGGTGCGAACGATAGGTATCTTCCGCAGTCGGTGCATAAATGCACAACGACTTTACGGTGCGAAAGCTAAAAACGACACACAAGTGTCGTTT
>NZ_JALSKT010000058.1 GCF_026988655.1 Sulfurimonas sp.
TGGGAGTCAACTCCAGTAGTTGTAGAAGTAGCTGAGTAATTTCTCTTAAAGCCCTTTCTTTTGGGCTTTATCTCTTCCCATACAATCCAAACTTTTTATTCTATATGCAAAGACGGTTCGTCTATATAAAAGCCTTGTGAATAATCTATACCTAAATCTACCACTTTATCCATTACAACACTTGAGTGAACATACTCTGCAATAGTTTTTATACCAAGTTTTTTTGCAAAATCAACAATGGTCTCAACAACAATTAAAGCTGATGGATTAACATCGATATTTTTGATAAGAGAGCCATCTATCTTAATATAGTCTGCTTCCACCTTCGTAAGATATAAAAAATTAGAATACCCGCTACCAAAGTCATCGATAGCAATTTGTGCACCATATCTTCTTACTTCTGAGATAAATCTATCAACTCTTTTAAAGTCTTGAATTGCTTCACTCTCAAGTATTTCAAAAGTTACGCGAGATGATGCCTCGGAGTTTTTTAATTTTTCAATAATGAAATGAAACATTTCACTACTCATAATATCTTCAATAGAGAGGTTTATACTAAATTCATAGTTACTATTTTCAAAAAAATCAAATGATTTATTGATAATGCACTGTGTAACTTTATTGTACACCTTGATTTTTTTCGCTACAGGGATGAAAATCGCTGGAGCAATAATCTTTTCATTTGAATCAACAAGTCTTGCTAAACATTCATATTTGACCACTTTTCCTGTCTTGTTATCTAAAATTGCTTGATAATAAGGCAGCACTTTGGAATTATCTACAGCTTCTTTTACCGTATGAGACATTGTAAGATTACGACTATAATCATCTTCAAAGTGCATTCTATCTTCATATATCCAATACGGAACACCTCTTTGTTTTGCATACATTAGTGCCATAGAAACTTTTGAAAATATATTTGAACTATCTTTTTTTGATGAAGAGCCAAATGTAAAATCTATATAAATTTTTGTTTTTTGATAATAAACTCTAATTTTGCTTATTTTATGATATATCTCTTCGATATACTTTTTCAGCTCATAAAATCCTAGATTTATTTCTGTTGTAATAGCAAACTCTGCACCTGAGAGCCTATAAACTTTGTTATCAGGCAGAGTTTTTTTAAGAAATTTTCCAACACTCTCAAGAACATAATCACCAACGATAAAGCCATAAAAGTTATTTATTGTTTGAAAATTGTCTACTTTAAGTAAAATTAGACCAGGATTTTCAAGATGTTCCAAATCTTTTCGAAGTTGATATAAGTTTGGGAGATTTGTTAAATGATCGGTAAAATATCTTTTAAAAAGTTGTGTTCTATAATCTTCTATACAATGATTTTTATCAGAATTATCAAGATAAAGTTCTTTTAAGACCTCATCACTAATGTTTTCAATGTCATCTAGATCTAAAGAAAAAATATTTACTGAAGTTGTGACTTTATCCTCATGCTTTAAAAGGACTATTTTCGAGTTAGGATATAAATGAAGAAGCTCTTTGTACAAAGTTTGTACTAAAACAGTATTATGAAAATAAGATAATATGTGAATTAATAATTGATCATGTTCTAATTCTTTTATTTTTCTCACAACGCTGGGAACATCTGTTGAAGACTTTAACGTAAAGTTTCTTATTTTTAGTGGGCTACTTTCCATATTTCTCTCAATCCTTTGATTTTCTTATCATAGCATATCTTTTTATAAAGTGTAGTTTAACCACATTTTTATTATACTCATACAATATTTATAAATGGTGGTCACTTTGAAATCGTATCAAAATCTTGTGTTGTTACAAAATCTTTACAAACTAAAAGCAATCGGTTTTGAGTACATCGACCACTTTGATTTGAATCAGATACAAAACTCCAAAAATGATGAAACTTTAGAACAATTAGCACAAAGTGTTACGACTTGTCACCTTTGTGATCTTAGCAAGTCCCGCACCCAAAGTATGAGCGGTTTTGGCAATCCAAACGCAGCTCTATTTATCTTAGACTACAGCATATCACAAGTACAAGACAAGACAAATAGTTACTATGCAGGTCGCTCAGGCGATACACTCAAAAAAATGATAGAAAATGTCATAAAAATTCGTGTCGAAGAAGCATACCTAACACATGCTATCAAATGTAAACCACTACAATCAAACAAACCCTCTCTCTCAGAATGGAACTCTTGTAAAAACTATCTTTATTCACAGATAGATTTTGTCAAACCAAAAGTCATTGTGACACTTGGTGCTGAGGCCTATGCTCATCTTACAGGGGACACTGACAACTTCGAAAATGTCCGAGGGCATGTCATAGACTACAAGGAGTATAAACTCATCCCTATTTATCATCCCCAGTATCTTTTGCGAAACCCTGAGTCTAAAAAAGTAACATTAAATGATTTGAAAACTATCAAAAGTTGCCTTTAAAAAGCAGTTTTATTTATAAGCTCTAATCTGATAAAATACAATTCTAATAAAAGTTACAAAATTAAAAGGTTTAACAATAATGAATGAAAGTAAAAATTTTTTACGTACAATAGTTGAAGAGGACCTAAAATCAGGTAAATGCAAAGAAGTTGTTACAAGATTTCCCCCAGAGCCTAATGGTTTTCCTCACATCGGACACGCTAAATCTATCTTTATAAACTTTGGTATTGCACGTGATTATAATGGACATTGTAATCTCAGAATGGACGATACCAACCCCACTACAGAAGATACAAAATATGTTGAGGCTCTGAAAGATGCTGTAGAGTGGCTTGGGTATGAGTGGGATGGTAATGTACGTTTTACTTCTGATTATTTTTCTAAGATATATGATTATGCTATAGAACTTATAAAAATTGGTAAAGCCTATGTTGATAGTCTCACGGAAGAAGAGATACGAGAGTATCGTGGGACTGTGATCGAGGCAGGTAAACGCAGTAAATATGCCCAGCGTAGTGTCCAAGAGAACTTAGACCTTTTTGAGAGAATGAAAAATGGTGAGTTTCAAGATGGCGAACATGTTCTAAGAGCAAAGATAGATATGAGCGCATCAAATATGAAAATGAGAGATCCTCTTCTATATCGTATCCGACATACTCACCACTTTAGAGCAGGTGATGAGTGGGCTGTTTACCCAATGTATGACTTTGCTCACTGTTTATCTGACTATATAGAAGGTGTTTCACACTCGCTTTGTACACTAGAGTTTGAAAATAACCGTGATATTTACAACTGGGTACTAGAAGAATTAAACCTTGAACCACCACGCCCTTACCAATATGAATTTGCACGACTAGGGATAAACTATACGGTTATGAGTAAAAGAAAGCTTCTCGAATTAGTTGAGGGTGACTTCGTTAAGGGTTGGGATGATCCTCGTTTACCAACCATCGCTGGATATAGACGCAAAGGGTATACACCTGAGTCTATTTTAAACTTTTGTGATCTGGTCGGTGTAGCAAAAGCAAACTCAATGGTTGATGTCTCGCAGCTTGAATTTTGTATCCGAGATGATCTAAATACAAAAGTACCACGCGTAATGTGTGTACTTGACCCACTGAAAGTAACTATAGCAAATTATGATGGTAGCGAAGAGCTTACTGCTTCATACTACCCTGATGATGTTCCAAAAGAGGGAAGCAGAGTTTTACCATTTTCTCGTGAGATATATATTGAACGTGATGACTTTAACGAAAATCCTCCAAAAGGTTACTTTCGTTTGACGCCAACACAATCAGTAAGACTTAAACATGCGTATATCATCTCATGTAAAGAAATCATAAAAGATGCAAATGGCAATATCACAGAGATTATAGCAGAGTACCATCCTACTTCTAAAAGTGGCTCTGACACCAGTGGCATCAAAGTAAAAAGTGCTATCCAATGGGTAAGTGCTAAAGAGGCGAAAAAAGTGGAAGTAAGGCTTTATGACAGACTCTTCTCTTGTGAAGCTCCCCAAGGTGTAGAAGATATTAATCCAGACTCTTTAAAAGTTGTCAAAAATGCTCTTGTTGAACCTGCTGTTATAACAGACAAACCCGATGAAAGATTTCAGTTTGAAAGACAAGGATATTTTTACGCTGATCCTATTGACTACACAGATGAAAAACCAGTATTTAATAAAATAGTAGGACTCAAAGACTCTTGGTCTAAAAAAAGCCAAAAAACCAAGACTACACCAAAACAACAAGTAAAAAAAGAGCAGATCGATGGTGAAGTAGTACCTATGACTGAGACACAAAAAGCACTCTATGACAACTATATTAACGAACTTAAACTCAATAGTGAACTCTCAAATACTCTCGCTCGTGATGAACAACTCTCTGCGTTTTACAAAGAGGCACTCAATGCGTTAGAGAGTCCTGTAAATCTTGCGAATATCATAGCAAATGAAGTAGCAAGAGAACTAAAAGAGCATCAATTAAGTGAGCTAAAGTTCACTCCAAAACAGATCGCTGAACTTGTAAAGATGATCGATGATGCAACTATCTCAAATAAAATTGCTAAACAAATATTTGAAGAGATGACAAAGTCTGGAGAAAATCCAAAAAAAATAGTTGAAGACAAAGGTCTTATACAGATTAGTGATCCGGCAAAAATTTCACCTATTATTGATGAAGTGATTGCGAAAAATCCAGATAATCTTGTTAAGTTTAAAGCGGGTAACACAAAACTCTTAGGTTTCTTTGTAGGGCAAGTACTTAAAGCCACTGGTGGTAAAGCAAATCCTAAAGTGGTAAATGAGCTTGTTTCACTGCGTTTACAATCTGCTGAACTGTAACAAGTATGCAAATACGCTCTCTTTTTTGAGAGCGAAAAAAAGAGTTAAAAATATGCAGCGATAATAGCATAAGAGACAAAAAACATAAGGTGAGAAATCCCCTCAAAGTAGTTTGTATGTCCTTCATCTGTTGTTTTCCAAACGAGTATGATGGTTAAAATAAGCGCACCAATCTCAAGAGGATTAAAGTCAAGTGCCAAAGGAATATTTGTCATAAAGGCAAGGAGCATTAAGACTGGAACAGTTAGTAATATAGAAACAGTGGATGCTCCCATTGCTATATTTACTACCCTTTGTATCTCATCATTTTTTGCAGCTTTTACTGCTGTAACTATCTCTGGAGCTACTGCGATAATTGCGATGATTAGACCTGAAATACCAGCAGAAATTCCATGCTCTTTTGCTAACTTCACTCCATCGCTTGCAAACACTTCTGCACCCAAAGCAATAATAGCAATAAAAACAAAAATAGAAAATATCAGACCAATGTTATTGAACTTATCAAAAACATAATCATCTTCCTCCTCCTCTATATTTTCCATTGCTTTTCTTTTCATTCTAAAGATTCTACTTCTGGCCGTTTGCTTAAAAAAATGTGTATGTGTTTTGGTTTGAAAGATAATAATAACAACATAAAAAACAAATAGCACGAAAGCAATAATTTGTGAGGCTTGAATCACTGTGCTTGCTTGATGCTCTGATGAACCAAGTAAACTAGGAACCAACAAAGCAACTGATGCAACATATAAAATAGTCGTATAAGCATTTGAGGTCTCTTTGTTGTGTTCTTGCTCAGTAAACTTCAAACCACCTAAAAAGACAGCTAAACCAAGTAAAACATTCATATCCACAATCACGGCAGAAATAATACCACCCTTAACCGTGTTGAGTACTTCTGGTGATTCATGCACTTGAAGCAAAATAATATACAGTAAAATAATTTCAACAACAACTGCACTAAATGTAAGCACAAAACTTCCATAAGGCTCTTGCAATCGTTCTGAGAGTATCTCTGCAACCTCAGATACAGTAAGTGACAATGCGCCAATACCTATAGCTGCAAACGCAGTAGATAGTATCTTCTGTCCATGTTCATGAAAATAAAAAGCTGCAATGACAGCAACAATTCCAACAACGATATCCCAATAATCTTCTGCGTAATAAAAAAAACTTTTTTTTGTCATTTTGTGATTATATCCAATTAATCATTTAAGCAAATAGTTTACGAAAAAAGCCACCCTTACCTAGTGCCTTATCTATCATTTTAATATAGCCATCAATACCTAACAACCCTACCTCTGCACGATGAACCATTTTATCTTTTCCAATGACTACCGTAAGAGGTACGCTTCGCACCATAAACTTTTTTGAGAGTTTTGGATTATGCGCTGCGTTTACCTTTGCTATTACTACCTCTTCATCTTTAAAATGTTCAGCTAAATTTGGTAGATAGCTTAAAAGTGTTTGGCACGGTGGACAAGTATCACTAAAGTATATCAAATCAAAAGTATAATCTCATCTAAGTATTGATATAATAAGCTTTATGATTAAAAAAAACACTAAGAGTTTTCTATGAGAAAAATATTTTTATTCCTTATCCCTGCTGTCATTTTTGCCCAAAGCTTTATGATTTCAAATATTCCACTTCCTAAGAGTTACATTCAAGACCTTGACCCTTATGACTGTAGCGAGGAGTGTTTGCAGACCTATCTTGACAACGGTATGATTTTTTCATTTCTAGCCCATGCACATAAAAAACTAGCCGATAAAGAGCTAGATGATGCAAGAGTGATGAATATGTCTGTTTTAAATATTGGCGCTTTCAATACCAACTCCCAGCTTAGTATCGCCCTACTTTTACCATATAAAAAGATAGGAAAGTATGCAGCATCCACAACAAATGCAACTTTTGCCTACCTTATGACACGAAGTAATGCTTTTGAACTTAAAAGCTACAAAGTTGAGAGCGAAAGCCTAGAAGACTTGCAAGCTGCGTTTAGCAAGATAGAAGCAGATGGTTTTGGCTACGTTATCGCTCCACTCACAAAACAAGGTGTGGATAATGTCATCGCACTTGACCCTGAAGCAAATATCTACTTCCCAACAATCAATAAAAATGATGTTAATTCTAGCTCAAGTTACATGACTTTTGGTGGTATCGACTACGAACAACAAAGTAAACTGCTTTTAAAAGAAGCCGTCTCACCACTTGTTATCTTTTCGGATAGGTCAAACACTGGTAAAAAACTCGCACGCTATCAAAAAGAGGAGTTTTTACATCCAACAATAGATGTTAATGAACCTATGACATATGCGGATGAAATAAGTGTTTATGCACCCCAAGAAGATGCCATAAATGAAGAGATGAATATAACTGAACCTAGAAAGGTCATCAACTATTTCATCTCAAAAAGAACAACAAATCTAGAACGTTATCTTAAGGATAATGAAAAGATAGTTGATGGTTCATTTTTTATAAATACCCCTATTATCAAAAGTGGAATGATTATGTCACAGCTTACACTTTATGACACAAATGTGATAAATATTCTCTCAACACAGATAAACTATGATCCCTTATTACTTTCTATGACACAGTATATTGATAGAGAAAAAATGATAGTTGCAAATTCCATCACACTAGAAAACAACAACATTATTGAAAACAATGCACTGCTTGGCAATGACATAAGATATGACTGGATAAACTACACAACAACCGTTGGGATAGATTACTTCTATAACCAAATTACAGGTGGAGAAAGAGAGTATGACGTTGAACTCTCAGACAATCAAATGCTGTATGATGTTGAGCTACTTAGACCAGGGCTCTCAAAATTTTCAAAGTATATTCCAGAGCAACGGGTAAACAAAGAAGAAGAGTTTTAAGCTCTTCTCAAAAGTAAAATAACAAGCATAAAACTCATACCAATTTCACTAAAAAGTACAGAGCTTTCAAAACCATAGTTCTTCCAAATATACCCAACAACAATTGCCCCCAAAGCACTAAAGACTGCTACGCCACCATAAAACACTCCAAATACAAAACCCTTGGATTTGGAATACTGTGAGATATATGCACGAATAGCATTTAGACTTAAAACAGTAAAAAGACCTAAAAATGTAAATGCCAGCCAAATATTTACATTTAACATTGAAATAGAAATAATACCAAAAATAAAAGCAAGTAGCATTACCCTAATAACGCCTATCTTATCACTTAAAACCCCACCATAATAACTCATAAGAGTCTGTACAGCCGTAAGCATCATAACAAGAAGTGGAATTGTTGCTAAAGAAAATCCTTCACTCCTTGCTTTTAAAATAAAAAATTGATCACTCATAATAAAAAATAAAAATCCAAAATAGATGAATAAAATAGGAAATAATTGATAGTCTTCCTTGTTTATAACATTTTTCTCTTTTTTCAATTTTTTTGGTGCATCTTTTACAAGAAATATCACTATTGCAACAGCAATCAACCCAGGAATAATAGTCAACTCAAAGATCAACCTTATAGATTTTTCATCTTGTGCTATAAATAAAAAAAGAACAAAAATCAAAAATGCCCCGCTCAACTCACCAGCAATATCTAACATTTTATGAAAACCAAAAGTTCTACCATGTTCGTTATTTAAAACATAACTACTGATAAGAGAATCTTTCGATGCACTTCGTATGGCTTTACCCATTCGTTCAACACCTTGGAGTAATGCAACACTTATGAAACTATGTGAAAAGCCTAACAATGGTTTAGAAATCGTAGATAATAGGTAACCGACAATCAGAAATGGCTTTACTATTTGATATTTATCACTTAAATATCCAAAAAGAATTCGAAAAGCATAAGATACGAAAGTCGCAATAGCGATAATAATACCAAGCTTATCAACGCCTTCGCTCAAAACATAGACAACAAAAACAGGTAAAAGTGTTTTTACCATATTTGAAGACATATCTGTGAAAAAGCTAACCAAGCCAATGTAAAAGATATTTTTATCTATATTTTTCATTCTTTACTCTTAAAACAATGAGAGAATTTGTTCTCTGTTTGAAGCACTCATCTTCTGAACCCTTCCCTCAAATGAGAGATGAACAAGTAAAATTTCAAGCTCAAAAATCTTTTCTTCTTCTTTATATATCTCTTGACGTAGAGTAAAAGAAGCCGCTTTCATCTCAACAAGAAAGTTCTTAATCTCCAACAAATCCCCTAGCTTAGCACTCTTATAAAAGTCTGCATTTAGCTTACGAGCAACAAAATGACCCTCTTGCAAAACAGGGCTCAAACCTTTTGAAAAAAAGGCCTCACTACGTGACCTTTCACAAAAGTTTAAATAATTTGAATGGTACACAACCCCACCCATATCTGTATCTTCGTAATAGACTCGTATCTTCACGTTATCTCCCTCACCCTCTATTTATTCAATATATAGTTTAAATTATACATTGCTCTGTCTTTAAGTCCACTGCTTTTAAAAAATTTAAGGTGATTGAAAAAGAGGAAGCAAAGAAGATTGCCTCCCTTTGTGAGTCTAGAATGTTTTTAAAATTCTAGTAAGGTTATGACTATCTAAACGGTACAGAGTATGTTGCTGATTTTGTTGTATGGTTTTATATTTTACAGCAAAACCAAAAGAAAGTTTTTTTCCATTTGTATCTTTTGTAGTGATACGCTTATAGTCTGCTAAAGGGATATCTCTCCATAAGCTCATTGTGTTAACCGCATCTGGCGAGAGTTCATTCACAAAGTTTGTATTTTTATCATTATTTATCGTATAAATCTCACTACCATAATAAACACTTACCGACTGTATCTCTATGAAATTTTTCGTTTTATTTTCAAGTGTGATATTTTTTGTCTCCGGATTAAATGCTATCTTAATATTTTCATCTTCATTTTTATATGCAGGATAAATTTCTGTAAAACTTGCTGATGTTATTTTATAAGTTGTTGGAAATTTTTGAATACGACTTTTAATTGTATCTGGAGCTTTGAAAAGCGTATAATATAATATCTTATGTTTTTTCTCAACACTATGTTCACTAGAATCTTTACTTATACTATAAGTAGATATTGTTTTTTGTAAAAGATTTTTATAATCACTAAACACTTTTTTATTTTCTTTTTGAGCCTCTGTTAGTCGTTTTTGCACATCGGTTGCTATCTCTGAAGTAGCTCCTTGAAACTTATCTAGACACTCTTGGTCTGCTTCACAAGGAAAATTTCTATCTACATTTGTTTGATACTCTTTTTTATAATTAACAGACTTTTGTGAAAATTTGTTTGCTTGAACATCTACTAAACTTTTTAGATTTTCATGTTTATAAAAACCGCTTTCATCTTTATAAACTGCCTGTTCTTGTGGTATTTTATAATTTGAGTAAATTGTTTTATATTTAGATAACATTTCATTAAGTTTATCATTTGTTTCATTACTAAATTGTGCTAATGTGGCACTCCCATTTTTTGATTCTTGTAAAAGTGTTGCATATCCATCAATAAGAACTTTTGGGTGAATATTTTCATCTTCTAACCACTCGTTAACACTATCATCAAACTCCTCATAGTCAAATACATGATGATACTCACATAATCCACCACCAAGAATAATATTTAATCCAAGTACAAATGGAGCATAAATTACATTTTTTAAGAATACATCTGTTCCTTTTCTCTTACATTCAACAACTTCAAAAGACGTTTTTGGGTCACTTGGTGTACCCCATAAAATACCATCCATTTTTAAATTACGCACACTCGTATTAAAACCTGTAGGAGAAAGATCATTTAAACGTACGGATAGATTTTGTGGTGTGTTATATATACTTTTTTTGAACTCTTTATCGCTGACACTATATGGAGCAAAAAGTGCTGCTTCTGGCTTATACTCTAAATGTGAAACCTTTCTAGGAAGAGGTTTATTTCCACATCCAGTTATTAACATAACTGAAGAGAGCCCTATAAGCCCAAAATTTAAAACTTTTGATCTAGCACTTTTATTCATTTGTTGTAATCCTCTTGATTATCATATTTTTTCACGTAAGTGAATATGATACTGCTTGAAACTAAGATAAATTTCAAGAAAAACAAGAGAGAATTTTAAATTTTTACTAAAACTCCATAACAACTTCTTTTGATTTTTGAATATAAAGTAGAGCATTTGTAAAGCTATATTGGTCAACCTCTTCTATACCTTCTTTATCATATGCCACTAAGTAGTCAAATCCATCTAATTCAATATTTTTGACCTTTTTCAGATGAATAATATAAAGAAGCAAGTCTGCCAAATCACTTATTGGGATGATTTCTCTAAAGCCTTTGTTAAATTCATTTATATACTCATCGCATATACTCTCACTTGACATAAAAAGTATCCAAAGAATAATTTTGTCTACCTTTTGTGGTGCATTAACGTGTTGTAGAAAACTTTTGTACAAGGCTTCATTTGTAGCTATCTCATCGAGCTGCTCGTTGGCTTGGGCTATTAAAAAGTCAACTCTTTGCTCGCTAAGTTTATCGTTTTTATAATCATTGAGTACTGACTTTGCAATTTGATATGTGTGCATTATTTCTCTTTTTATTGGATTTTTAATTATTACAGAATATTCTAAAATTTCTATTTATAAAATAAAAAGTAGAAAAACATTTTGTTTTCTTTAAAGCTGAAAGATTTAGTTTAAAGCTATAAAAACTAATGGTGGATAAGCTAAAGCTCCGATATATGGAAGGTATTTATCTAGTGGCATTGCAAGCATCATTTTCATCTGTGCATTTATCTCTCTATCTATAAACACCTGCTTCATCATATAAAGTTTTGTAAATATATCCGCAGCTTTTATCGTAAAATAGAGCACGGCATAAAGGTTGTAGTCTGTTATCATCATCAGATAAATTGAAAAATAGAGCGAAGGATGCATGATGAGAAAAAGAAAAATACTCTTTGCATAATACTTATACATTCGAGTAAGCATCCCCATCAAAGTCGAGGCTTTTTGCCACTGCACTTCATAAACCTCAAGTGCAATACAAAGCAAAAGATACAATAACACGATGTTTATTATGTTCATGCTGTATAGTATCTTTTGTCCTCTTAATTATAAATGAATTTTAATGAATTTGAAAGTCATATTTATTAATAATAAACTACATATTTCTAGGATATAATCTTATCACTAAAACGATGAAGAGAAATATATGCCAAACATTGCAGCTTTGCAAGAACAGATAATTTTAGCAAGAAAAGAGATACAACAGCTTAATGATAAGTATCTCATAAATAAAATTTTAGAAAATGTCATCTCTCATGCGACACAAGCGGATGCTACTTCTATCTGGCTTTATAAACAAGAAAAAAATGCATTTGTAAAAGCGCTTGATTATGACACTTCTATCTCTATACATAAAAAAGAGGGACTTTTTTACAAAGCGTATGTTTCAAACGCAGTAGCAATCTACAACAATATAACAAGCGAAAAGGGTTATACTCCTTCTATAGACAATTTTGAAAATTTTGAATTAAAATCAAAGATTTTTTTTCCTCTGAACTTAGATGAGAAATTTCTTGGCATTATTACCCTCTCTCTGAATGAAGATAACAACAAGAAGTTTACTTATAACGATGTAGAGATGCTTCGTGCCATCAAACCTTTTTTACTTGAAAACCTTTTTATAGATAGAAGAGCAAAAAAAAGTAAAGACAGCGGACAAAGACGACGTCAAGATGATGTCATAGAGAACCTAAACACACTCCAAAGCTCACGAGAACTTCCCCAAACATCACAGGCAATGCTTGACTCCATCTCTAACATCGTCCATGACATCCGTACACCGGCAAATGGTCTGTATGGTTTTTTAGAGATACTCCAAGAGCAAGTACAAGATGAAAGATTAAAAATATATATCAAACATGCAAAAGAGAGTGCGCAACTGATAAATGAGCTTACAACTTCTATCCTTGATGGTGTTTCAACGAAAAAAGAGCCAAACACTTCTGAGACAAAAAGCATAAATAGCATCAAATTTTTCTCCGATGTTGCAGAAATATTTTCGGCAAATATGTTCAAAAAAAATATACAATACAATATTTTTATAGATCCTTTTTTACCAAAAGAGATAGTTCTTGACTCGATGAAGATAAAAAGAGTCATAATGAACCTCATAGGAAATGCAAGTAAATTTACGCCACAAAATGGCTCTATAGAGTTTTCTGTACGATACAAACAAAAAGAGAAAAAACTACATATTTTTGTAAAAGATAGCGGTATAGGCATAGCTAAAGAGAAACAGAGTGAAATATTTGAAGCTTTTAAACAAGCTGAAGATACGACAAAAGAGCTGTATGGAGGGACAGGACTTGGTCTTTCTATCTGTGCCGCCTATGTCAAAGAGCTTGGTGGAAAGCTCCTGCTTGAGAGCCAACTCAACAAAGGGAGTACCTTTTACTTTAGCCTGCCAATGGAGATAAAAGACTATGCGATTCAGTTTAAAACATTAAAGGATCAAAAAACTGTTCTAAGTATCCTTATGAACAAAGAAAACAGTTTTGTAGCCAACCACATAGCACGTTACTTTGTAAAAATGGGGATTGATGTTGATAAACTCCATTCAGTTGCAAGTGTCAAACTCATTCCACCTGAGACAACACACCTCATCACTTTTGAGAAAAAATTAACACACGAAGTTTTTAGCTTTATTAAGATAAAAAAGCTCAAACATCTCGTTGTAGAAGAGAATTTTTTGTCTCTAAAGAGTTCACACATTCAAGGTGCTCAAATCATTTCACAGTATACAAGTTATTCAGAAGCACTCTACTCCTTTGTTAATGAAGAGAAAATTCCAAAAATTCTTATTGTTGAAGATGATCCTATAAGTATCTCACTTTTAAAAACAATGCTTGATGATGAGTACTGCGATATAGATACCGTAATTGATGGAGAAGAAGGATTGTCCTGTCTACACAGAGCTTTAGCAAAAGAGCATCCCTACTCTATCGTTTACAGTGATGAAAACATGCCTAAACTCTCAGGAAGCCAGATGATACAAAAATACAAAAAGCTTGAAGAAGAGAAAAACATAAGAAAAACAAAATTTGCTTATATCTCAGGTGATGAGTGTCAAGATAAGCATAAACAACTCTTTGATTATTGTCTGAACAAACCTTTTAAAAAGAGTGAAGTCGTCTCAATCTTTACAGAGCAAACGCAGTAGTTTTACAATCTTTCTATAGCGTAGCCAACAGCAAAAATGTTTTTAATTGTCTTAAAAGGGAGTTTTTTTCTCAACTGTTTTATGATAGTTTTAAGACTATCATGTTTCATAAGATCACGCTCACCCCATAAAACTTCAAATATTCTCTCATAAGTAAAAACCGTTTCAAAAGGTGCAGAAAAAAGTAAGCAAAGAAGATCTCGCTCTTTTTTCGTCAGACTAATATTTTTTCCCTCATAGACAAGTACAGTTAGTTGTTTATCCCAATAATAATCTTGTTGAATTTTGACAATATTTTGCCTCTCTTTTTCTTGTACAATCTCTTTTGCTTTATCTTTTAAGAGTTCTAGGAGTTTATCAAAATCAAGTGGTTTGGAGACAAATCCATCTACTTTTAGGTTTATCGTATCGATGAGTGTCTCCTTATCATCAAACGCAGTAGTAACTAAAATGATTTGATCTTTATCTCTTTTTTTTATCTCTTTTGCATTTGATTTACTGGTCTTGATTTTGGGGTGCATTATAATTTGTAAATGCCAATACAAACTGCCCTATAAAAACCCCCGGCCATATCCTTTTAGCAAAATACAGCAGCATCGCTAAAGCAATACCCTCAGAAGCAAAAATGCCAATATTGACAATCCCTATACCGTGTAACAGCACTAAACTTAATTTTCCCGCAAGAAAATAAAGAGCTGCTAAAATAAATATCACAAATACATAATCAATTTTTTTCATGATTTAAAATGTTACTCCCAAATTTAATGAAAAAGAGTGTTCCTGCGCAATCACCTTATCTGAGCTGTATATATACTTTATTTCAAGAGGCAAAAGCAACTTGTTAAACCATAAGGTATCCAAAGTCATACTAGCAGTGTAGGTATCTACTTTTACTTTTGTAGTATTTATAAAACTACCAAAACTATAAGCATCATATTGAAGATGGAGTGCTTCACGTCGAAGAGATAGAGGAAAAGTAAAATAATAGGCACTATAGTTAAGTACTTTATTTAGTTTCACGCCATACCTCAGTGCATCCTGAGCATACACTGCACTATATTTTAAACTCGGCATTGCTATACTTGAGGGGTCACTACTGAGGAGTTGTGGTACTTGATACTTCACTACTTTCACTCCACGCTCATTTACTGCGTTTGGCGCATCACTTTTTGAGTACTGCGCACTAGCTCCTACGTACAACTCATCTGCCATTTCCCTACTAAACGCAGCTTTAGCACCATATATGCTATCGCTTCTTTCTTTTACACCATACAATGCGCCTTGAAGGAAAAGATTTGGATAAAAACTAACTCCAAACTGTTCTCTTTTACTCAGTGAGAGTTCTACGGAGAGTGGTTTTCTACTTTTTGATTGATAATCTTCATAATAACTCGTCTGCAAATCCCCACGCAGATACCCAGCTCTATAAAAGTTAAACGCAGCATTTGCTGTGATACCATAGTCTCTATTTTCATCTACTGCGTTTAGATTTTCTTGACCTTGCAAAACTGCATACGAAGAGAGAAAATAGTTAATAAAGTACTGCGTATTTGTGTAACTCACTCCTGCAAGAAGATACCTATCAATGTTACGACTCGCATACAGACTCAAAGCATTCTGTGCTAAAGGATCAGTAAAATTAAGACTAAGATCAAAAAGAAATCCAGCCTTTGCATCATTACCAAGTGAAACATTAGCCCCACTATAGTGCATATCTAAAACAGAACTATAGGGATGTTCTAAGTTTACTTCTACACTTACATTTTGCTCTGTTTGCATCTTCTTTTTCACACTAAGCTTCACTTCATAAGGTTGCTCTTTTACTGCGTTTAGCTTTAGAATTTTATAGGCATATTTGTCACTTTGCACTGTTGCGACAAGTGCAGTTGCTGCGTTTAGGACTCTTGCATCTATGATATTATCAGCCTCACTCATTCGTGCAATCTCATCTGCTTTATATCGGTACAAACTTGAACCATACTGAGAATTTGCTATAAAGTAAACACCTCCCTTCTCATCCACACCAACTACATGAGAGTAGTAAGATTTTAGACTAAAAAGTGCTGTTTTATTTTTAAAAAGTGTTCGTGTTTTGTTTTTTTGTTTAAAGTAGTAAATATCTTCACCCTTTACATAAACAGACGAGTTTACCTGCGCATACAATGCATTGCCAACATATAACTGTGGCTCAGATAATGATGATGAAACATCAAAGTAAACGGTTCGTCCATCAGACAAATACCCCTGCACAACTTTAGAAGCACTCTCTTGTACAATATGTGCATTTTCATCAAAAAGCCCGATAGAAATACGCCAAGGATTGACATAGTTTGAGCCTTGTGTTGTGTACTCATTGTCTGCACTCTTTATCACTTTCCCTGAGATAAAGCTTTTACTTACTGCGTTTAGCATAGTGGTTTTTTTATCTAAACGCAGTAGTTTTGGACGGGTACGTCCTGTTTCATTGATGATGAAAAATATCTCATTATCATCATCATTTAAAGGAGAAAAAAATTGTGAAGAGGCTATCTCTTTTCCTTTTGCTTGGTGCATTTTTTGTGCTTTATGAGCAAGCTCTGCACTCCACTCTTCTATCAGTGTTTCAAAATCTTTTGAGAAAACACTTCTAAATGTCGCATTTGTCAAAAATGGAAAAAACCAATCTTGTGAATGTTTTTTCCAGTAAGCATTTGTCTTTTTCAGACCATATTTTTGTGCTAAAAAATACTCAAAATAGCCACCAAGTGTATAAAAATGTGAACCATATAAAAAGTTGAGATTATTATTATAAACAAGTTCAGGTTTGAGCTTATGTGCTTTTGCCTGCATCAGCGTTTGTGCGTAAAAACGCCCACTGTAGAGTCTTCCTCCATTGCCATGCAAAGATTCATTAAGCACTGCGTTTCCCTCAAGAAAAAAAGAACTCTCCACAATGTTAGGCAAGGTAAACCAAGGAATCATAACAAAACCATTTTTAAAAAGTGTGTGCAGAGTAGATGAGATAGGATTATCTTTTGCATTGAGTTGATAATTGTGTGCAGTTTCATGATACAGTAGGGTATAAAGCCAAGATGTACTACTAAAATAGTCCGCATCCAAAGCCCCACCGATATAGTTTATCTGCTCATTATAAGGGTATTGAGTTGAGAAACCATTGGCTATTTGATTTTTATCTGAAATCAAACCAACATAGAGTTTTTCATCCATTGTGTAGGCAAAACTCTTTTCATATTGGGGCTGCAGTAGAGTTTCTATCTTTGCGGCATCTTGAGCAAAAGGAAGATTGCTTTTTGTAAAAATCAACTGCGTATTTCTTACCTCAGCTTTAAAGTAGGCATCATCATGCGATACAACTATATCTCCTGCTTTGAGTCCACTAAAAAGAAGCGCCCCAAACAAAAGAGCCTTTTTCATCTAAAGCACCAAACTCAAAGAGATTTTCCCTTTTTGTGTGTCAATGCCGATGACCTCTATCTTAGGGAGATATTGATTGATACAGAGAACTTCAAGAGGATGCTGTATGCGTTTTTGACTCATTTTTGATATATGAATCATACCGTCATTTTTCAGCCCAATATCTACAAAAGCACCAAAATCAGCAATGTTTCTTACAACGCCACTCACAAAACTACCTTCTCTTAACATAGCTATATCACGAAGCTCTTTAGAAAAAGGAATACTCGGTAACTCTTCTCGTGGATCAAAGCCCGGTTTTTGTAGCTCTTTTATAATGTCACGTAAAGTCAACTCACCTACACCTAACTCTTTTGCTTTTGTTTTTATATCTATCTCTTCAAGCGCAAACGCAGTAATCTTTTTTGCAACATCATAACTCTCAGGATGAACTCCAGTGTTATCAAAAGGATTTTTGCCCTCTTTTATTCGGATAAATCCAGCAGCTTGTTCGTAAGCTTTTTTACCCAAACCTTTTACTTTTAAAAGTTCACTCTTTGTTGTAAAGTTTCCATTTTCATCTCTATATGCGACAATATTTTTAGCGATTTTATCCCCGATACCTGCTATGTGAGCAAGTAGCGTAGCCGAAGCAGAGCTGACATCTACGCCAACTCTATTAACAAGGTCACTTGTGACATCATCAAGTCGTTTTGCTAAGAGTTTTTGGTCAACATCATGCTGATACTGTCCTATACCTAAAGATTTCGGGTCAATTTTGACTAAAGTAGCCATCGGATCGCGTAATCTTTGTACGATAGAGATAGCGCCTCGAATGGTAACATCAAGCTCAGGGTACTCTTCTTGTGCAAGCTTAGAAGCTGAATAGACCGAAGCCCCTGCTTCTGAGACCACAGTGTACTCTAGGTTTATGCCCTCTTCTTCGTTTAAACGTGCAAAAAATTCCTGTGTCTCACGAGAACCTGTTCCATTTCCTATGGCAACACCTCGGATGTCGTATCTCTTTAGCAATTCCAAAATCTTCTTTTTTGAGTTTTCATACTCTGCTTTTGGTTTGGTCGGATAAATTACGGCAGATTCAAGATAGTTGCTATTTTCATCTATCACAGCAAGCTTACATCCACTGACAAAGGCAGGGTCAACACCAAGAAGCACACGCTTAGTCACTGGTGGTGTCATCAACAACTGAACAAGATTTTTACCAAAAACACCGATGGCAGCCACATCAGCTTTTTCTTTGAGTATGGAGTGCACTTCACGCTCTAAGGAGGGAAGTAAAAGGCGTTTAAGTCCATCTTTATACGCACTTAAAAGGAGTTCTTTTGAACTTGCTGCGTTTGGCTTTATCTTATAAGTTTTGATGTTCTCTTCTATACGCCCAAGATCAATAGCTATCTTAACACTAAGCTCCTTTTCTTTGACACCACGCATAAGTGCGAGGTATCTATGTGAAGGGATGTAAGCAACTTTTTCACTTTTATCTGCAAAGTTTTTATACACACCATTGGCATCAAACTTTTTGCCTTTTTTTATCTCTAGAGAGCCAAAACGAAGCATGTTATTTCGTAAGGCTTCACGCTCTTTTGGATTATCTGCGTAGCGTTCTGCTAAGATATCCTGTGCGCCTTGTAGAGCTTTATCTACTGAATCAACATCGCCTTTAACAAAGCTTTTTGCTTCTTCTTTCAATGCAGCAGTTGTGAGCCTACAACTCTGTAGGCTATTTGCTAGGGGAGTCAAACCGTTTTTGATAGCCACCATAGCACGAGAGCTTTTTTTCTCTTTGTACGGTCGATAGATGTCTTCTACTTCTCGAAGTGTTTGTGCTTTTTCAATACTCAAACGCAGCTCAGAAGTTAAGTTTGCACGCTCACCGATAAGACGTATAACCTCTTCTTTTCTCTCCAAAAGCTTTACTGCGTTTAGATAAACGAGCTCAAACTCACGAAGCAGTTCATCACTCGCTCCACCCGTCATCTCTTTTCTATATCGTGCTATAAAAGGGATTGTTGCACCCTCTTTTATAAGTTGTAAAATATTTTTAATATATTGAGGTTTTATGCCTGTTTTTGCTTGTATGAGTTGTACTAAATCTTGCATTATTTTTGGTAGCTACTAGGAGTAAGTTTCATAAGTTGTGACAATATTTTTTCCTTTTTCTTTTGATTTGTAGAGTGCTTTATCAGCAAGTGAAATCATATTTTCCAAAGAGTCAAGCATGCCATACGCGATACCAAACGAGACGGTATAACTAAATCTATGATACCCTGCAACAATGACATTGACCTCAAACTCTTTTCTGATTTTTTCCATCAGTTTTTCTACATCTTTTTTAGAAATATCATCTAAAATAATACAAAATTCTTCGCCACCAAATCTGGCATACAAATCAGACTCACGTAAATTTTTCTCAAATATCTCTTTCATTTGTATGATAGCTTTATCACCTGCACTGTGTCCATAAGTGTCATTAACATGTTTAAAGTCATCAATATCTGTCATTACAATAGCCACTGATGCATCTTTTCTTTTTGATTTTAAAAAAATCTTTTCAGCCACATCAAAAAAGTATCTTCTGTTATAAGCGCCCGTCATATAGTCTCGAATAGACTGCTCTTTTAACACAAGAGAATGATACTTTACGCGACGATACAAAAGTAAAAGCAATGCGATGAGCAGTAGTGAAACAAAGAGTGGCAAAATCAAAACAAATGACTTAAACCAAATAGTATAAGCATCAATAAAATAAACAAAATGTATAGGCGTGTTTTTGATCGTTTTCATATATACATATTTGCCATCAAGATATTTTATGTTTGTAAAAGTATTCCTTGCTCCTAGTAGCTCTTTTGAAAGATAATCATCAATTTTATAAATTTTTGTACGTTCAAAATCAGTTATAAGCTTACTACTTCCTAAGACTTCATGCTCTTCATTATAAAGAACACTTTTATAGTGTAGATTGTCTAAGTTTGAAAGTAAAGTATCTACATGATTCAGCGTCACATCCAGATTAATAGTCCCTAAAAACTCCCTGCCATCATAGAGTGGCTTACCGATAGTGAGCATCAAACCTTTTCCAATAGCATCTTTATATAGAGGTGTAAAGAAAAGTTTTCTTTTTGGATTATTCTTTGGTGTTGCATATTGAAAAAAAGGCATCTCTCGTAAATTTATGTTGTATTGAAAATCTTTTGCAGAGATAAAAGGATATAAAACAGTAAAATTCTTTTTAGAAAAGTAATAAATCCAAGCAAAGTTTTTATGTTCATTATAAATAAGTTTCATATAATCACAAAGTTGTAATGCTGCCTCCATCTCATGAAGGGTATCTTTTTCATTTAAAACTAAAGCACTTCCTAATAAATTGACTCCCTTATCTGATGGAGTATTATTACAAATCTTTTTATCTAAGGCAAAATATTTGCCATCACTGCTTTTTTGAATAAGTGGCGTGTAATATAGCTCAAGTTTGTTTCTTTGTTCAAGCTGTTTTTTTGCGACTAAGTGAAGGTATTCGACTGAGTTTACTGCATTGCTCAGTTTGGCATCTAAAGTAGTCTTTATACTTTTTGCAGTTTGATACATCTCTTGCATTTGCATCCTATTTACAAATAAAAATACAACTGCGTTTAAGACAATACCCACAAATACTAAGACCAATACATATCTTAATTTCACAAAATCCCCTATTACTTACATAGTTCAAGTATATCATAGAGTTTTTAGCAAAAAATTAAATATTGCATTTTTACAGGATTTGTGCCTCTTTTGCAACCTCCACCGAGATTACTTTTTTATCCTCAATCTTTAAAATCCTGTCACAAAGAGGTAACATTGCTTCATCATGTGTAACCATGATAACGGCTACATCTTGTTCTAGTGCAACTTTTTTGAGCATTTTTACAACATCCACAGAACGTTTTGAATCCAGTGCTGCTGTTGGTTCATCGGCTAAAATTATCTTTGGTTTATTGGCTAAAGCCCGCGCAATTGCAGCACGTTGATTTTGTCCGCCAGAAAGTGCTGAGGGCATTGCTTGTGCTTTATCTTGTATCTCAAAATACTCCAAAAGTTCCATCGCAAACTCTTCACTCTCTTTTTTACTAATGCCGTTTGTTTGTGGGACTAAAGTAACATTTTCTAAAATATTTAAAAAAGGAATAAGATAATGCGCTTGAAAAATAAAGCCTATCTTTTCTCTTCGTATTTTTCTTGTCTCTTTTGTAAGCCATTTGTTTTCATATACTTTTTCATCACCAAGCCAAATAGTACCACTTGTAGGCTCTTCTACACAGCCTATCATCATAAGTAGTGTTGTTTTTCCAGCTCCACTAGGGGCTACGAGGGCAACAAGTTCACCTTTGTTAACTTCAAAAGAGGCACCATCTATTACCTCAACTAAAGAACTTCCTTTGCCAAAGTTTTTGACAAGATTTTCTACTTTTATCGCTTGCGTACTCATATCATCCACCTATCGCTTGGGCTGGGTCTGCATTGATTACCTTTTTCACACCGACTATCGAAGCTAAGATAGAAGCGACAACTACTACGCCAAAAAGTACAAAAGCATCTGGTGCTTCAAGGACAACTCTTTTTGGAAACTTGCCATATATCAAATGAGCAAAGATATTTCCAAAGATAAAAGCAAGAACACCCATAAGCAATGTTTCTTGAACTATCATTTTGATAATGATAGAATTTGGAATACCTATAAGTTTCATAATGGCTATCTCTTTCATCTTTTCAAGTGTCATAGTGTAGATAATCAAAGCAATAATAATGGTAGAAACTATCACTAAGATGACTGTAAACATACCTATCTGTTTTGATGCTTTTTTTATTAGGTTCTGTGTTAAGATCACTTTTTCTTGGGCACCGGTATAAACACTTTTATGCTTAAACCTTCTAATATCCTCAGCCACTTTATCGACATCATAGCCACTCTTTTTTGTTGCTATTACTGCGTTTAGCATGTGTGAATTTACACCAACTATGCCTCTGTCTCTATCATTTCGTATGCGTGCATTTGAGTATAAAAACTGTAACTCTTGTGCATCTTTTAAAGAGATATAGACTAAAGAATCTCCGCCAGAAGATACAGTTCCATGCGTAATGCCCACAACACTAAACTCATTTCTTCCAAGCTTGATTTTCTCACCGAGCTTAAATCCTGTCTTATCCGTTACAACGATCTCATAATGACCGCGTTTAAGCCCTCTTCCTTTGACTATCCTACTTGGATTTATTGGGTTTATCTCGCCAAAAGGATTATATCCTACAGCATAGACACGTACAGCACCCTCTTTTGATGGGAGTTGTAAGTTTTGAAAGGTAATTCCTTCAGATTTGTCAATGCCTTGGATAACTTTGATACTATCTTTAAGATCCTCATGCAGACGTGAAGCTTCTGCAAATGGTCCAAGTGTATTTTCTTGAACAATCCAAAAATCCACATCTAAATCATCAAGTAAAACTTGCGCATCGATAATCATCCCACGATAGACACCCATCATGATAAGAACTATGCCAAGAAGCATTCCCACACCCATGGAAGTCACCATAAACTTACCAAAAGTATGCGCTATCTCTTTTTGTGCTAAATTTATCATTAGTATATTTTCGCTCCCTCATAAAGAGGTTTTTTACTTTTGGATGGAGTAAGAATAACTGACTTTGCATCTATGCCTGCAACAGCTGTCATATCATCTGCAATAGCAAGAATTTCTACAGCTACAAAGTGTGCCTGCATATTTTCATCCACCCAAACACCAGCTTTTGCGTCTTTGTAAACAATAAGTTTTGAAGGAATTTTAACAACTTTGTGCAACTCTTGTACTGCAATACTCACCTCAGCTTGTTCATTAATATAAAAAGGAATAGGAAGGTTATCAAAAGCGATGTCAACTTCTCTTTCTTGTGTCACTGCATCACTCTGTGCAACGATACGTTTTACATAACCCTCAAACCTCTTATCTGCTTGTGAACGAAGCGTGATGTTTGCTTTTTGCCCTACTTTTACAGCACCACTGATACGCTCATCTATGTAAGCTTTCACCCAAACTTCTTTAGGACTCACGATCTTTAAAATTGACTGCGTTTGAGCAACACTTTGTGATATCGCTGCATCCTTTGCTATGACATACCCATCTACTGGTGCATAAATCTTATAACGAGAGAGTTTAACTTGTAAGGCTTTTACTGCCTTACTTGCACGCAGTACTTCTGTTTTTGCAGAATCAATATGTGCTTTTGTTGCTTCAATCTGAGCTGCAATAGAGTCTAAATCAGCTTTTGCTTTATCATATTCTGACTGAGAAGCAAAAGATTGTTTTTTCAGTTTTTCATAGCGCTTATAAGTGACCAAAGCGAGATTTTTTTGCGCGACCAAAGAGCGTAGTTCTTTTTGTGAAGCAACAACTTCAGACTCTGCTTTTTGGACTGAAATTTTGGACTCTTCTAAGAGTTGTGGTAAATCTACTGGGTCCATGAGCACAAGTAAGTCACCTTTTTTTACCCATTTGCCCTCGTCTGTTTTTATCTCTAAAATTCTTCCGCCTGTTTGCGCCATGATGGTATAAATATTTTTCGCTCCCACATTACCAATACCAAATACAGAACTGTTGATATCACCCTCTACTGCGTTTACTTTAGTATAGGTACTTTTTGGAATGTACACTTTATTGTAAAATATCACTCCTCCAAGTAAAACTACACCTGCTAAAGCTAGATATTTTATACTATTTTTCATTATATTTTTCCTTGTAAATAATCGATTCTATCAATACTTAATGCACGAGAATAATAAGCTTCTAAAAGACCAAGCTTTGCACTTAAAACCAAGGCTGTAGCATCAAGCACTTCGATATATGTTGCCAAGCCTTCTTTATATCTACCCTCAAGCACTTTTTGTGTACTTCTTGCAGCTTCTAGTTGTGCTTTTTTTGCCTGTATCGTTTTCTCATACCTTTTTATATCAAGTAAAAGATTACTTATCTCTTCTTTGAGATTTAAAAGTTTTGAGGCTTTTTGCTCATTTGATATTTGCGTACCTATTTGTACATTTTGTGCCTCGGCACTTATCCTTCCACCACTATAGAGTGGAATATTTAAAACAACACCGACTATCTTTGAATCATATTCATTTAAAGAGCCTATGCGGTTATACGATGCAACAAGGTCGAGTGAACCATAATGTGAGGCTTTGGCGGATTTATGCAGTAAGATGTTTTTATCTATATTTTCTTCATAAATTTTAAGTTCTTTATTGGATGCAATAATCTTCTGTGTATTTTGAGCATCGATATTAAACTCTTTTTTGAGTACACTAGCATCAAGTGTCACATCATCTGCAATCTTTTCACCCATATAAAGAGAGAGTGAATTTTTTGCTTTTTCATACGAAGAGTTGGCAATGGCGAGATTGTCTTTTGCTAGATAAACAGAAGATAAAAAACGACTTGTATCTGCTTCAGTTTTTAAGCCTTGTTCAAACAAAGCTTTTGCCTGAGCATAATAGGCTTCTTTTGAGAGTAAATCTTGCTCTCTCACCTTTATAGCATCTGCTTGAACAACCATCAAAGAATAAAGGCTTTTTACCTTTGAAGCCATAAGCGCTTTTATGTCTTGCAAAGAGAGTTCTGCTATCTTTTGCTCTACTTTTGCAGCATCCATTTTTGTAGTCGTTTTTGAAAAATCCCAAATCTTTTGTTTGAGATTTACACCTGCATTCCAACCGTCGTCATCCACTGTTTTAAATTGACCGTTAAAAGGAAAAACATAGGTTTTTATCGGGTCATATTCTGCTGAAAGATTTACCTGTGGCAGATAATCCGCCCGAGCTGATGTGTAGCCTGTACGCGATTGCGTCACTTTTAAAGCAAAAGTTTTAATGTCAGGGTGATTGGAGAGTGTTTTGTTTATACTCTCTTGCAAGGATAAAACTTGTGCATTTAGTCCAAGAGCAAAAAGTAGATTTATATAAAATATTTTTTTCATACTAAGAGTATACTCTTGTGGTATTAACGCAATGTTAAGAAACATCCTTGTAATCTCTACTAAAAAATTGTCCTCGTATGTATCTTCCATATATAAGTTCAAATAAAAGAGAAATAATTATAAAAGCCATAAAAATCATTATGGCTCTTGGATTTGAACTATAAGTATGAAATAACAATACAGCAAGTGCTATAAAACTAAATGTTGATGAAATAATCAAGATAATAGGATTTGCCTTAATCTCTTTTCTTAATCTATAAGCACTTATATTTACAAGTAAAAATATAAGTAAAAAGCCTGCACTTCCGATGATGGCAATTTCTGTAAGGTCTATACTATTTGCCAAGATAAGACTAAAAAATGCTGTATATAAAACACCTGAAAATGGAACATCTTTCTTATATTTCATCAACATTTTTGGAAGTTTTCCATCTTTTGCAATGATATATCCAAGTCTTGCATTTCCATAGATAGTCGCATTTATCGCAGAAAAAGTTGACAAAAGAGCTGCTGCTGCAACAAGAAAAAAACCTTTATCTCCAAGTGATGGTTCTACCGCAATTGCAAGTGCATAATCTTTTGCTTTCATAAGTTGTTCTTCAGGCACATTACCAACTGTCACCATAGCTATCAAAATATATAAAACAATAACAATAATAACCGAAGCATAAAAAGCACGAGGAAGATTTTTATCTGCATCCTTAATATCTTCTGCAGAGTTTGCAATCAACTCAAAACCTTCATAAGCTACAAAAATAATCATACCTGCCACAACAATAGACAGAGGTGAGCTCCAGTTGCTTGGAGACATTCGATGCGGCTCTATATAAAAAGCTCCAACAACTATAACCAAAACTAATATAGAAACTTTTGTCGCTACTATAATGCTTTCTGATTTACTCACAAAAGAAGCACTTACAAGATTTATAATCGCCGGCAATATAATGGCAAAACTAATAAGAGTATGTTCTAATAGTACAGAAGTGTGTGAAAAAAATGTTTTTCCATAAGAGGCGAAGGCAGTTGCATACAAAGAAATCGTTATAAGGTAACTAAGCCATAGCATAAGATTTAGAGAACCAGATAATACATTATCCCCAAAAGCTCTATCGACAAAGGTCACTGTACCACCTTGGCTCTTGTACCTTACGGAGAGTTTGGCATAAGAGTATGCAGTCATAAGTGCTACAACTCCAGCAATAGCAAAAGCAACAGCAGTAGCACCATGAGCTAGAGAAACAGCTTCTCCTAAAACAGCAAAAATTCCACCACCAACCATACCACCAATACCTATGGAAATAGCTCCAAATAAACCTATAGTTTTCATTTGATTTCTAGAGGTTGTTCATAAAATTTGGATATATTTTTTTGATAATAAAGTAAATCTTACAACCGATGCAGTAGTTAAAAAAGACATCCAAAAGTGAACATGTTAAAAATACAATAGCGATGCCAAAGGTCAACATCCAGCTATGAATAAAATGTGTAATGAGTAAAGAAACAACAAAAAAGAGACCAAAATATCCCGCTAGTTTTTTAGCTCCACCGTCTGTATATTTGTCTTTAATCTTAAAAGTTGATTTTATAGACTCTGCCAACCTCATGATAGGTGAAATTTCAACATTGATAAAAAGCTTTAAAACAAAATCAAAGGACAAAAAAATAAGAATATAAACATTATTTGTATAAAGATAAGAAAGCACGAGCAAAGAGACAAAAAGTGAATTTAAGCGGGAGACACTAGAATCAACTTTAATAAAATTCAATGGACAAGCGTTAGACATAGTTATTAACCTTTAAAATTATAAATTAAAAATCAAATAATAGTCATATAAACTTAAAGTACAACTATATTATTTTCTTATACTGAAAATCTACAAAGGCATTTGTCGCTCTTGTTCTTCTTTTTTTTGCAGATTAAAATTTCAAATGTGATTAATATGCAATATATGTCTAAAAATTATATGTTATAATTAGGTATTACAACTTTCTCAAAAAAGGATAACAACAGTATGAAAAAAACAGTTAGTATATTTTCCTTTGCCCTCTTGGTTAGTGCTTCGCAGATACATGCAGAGGCACTCTCTTTAAGTGATGCGCTCCAGACGCTAAAGGCGCAAAACTTGGAAATAAAAGCAGCACAGTATGATATAGATGCAGCAAAAGAAAGTGAAGGTTCTGCTTCAGGTATGAACTGGGGTAAATTAACATTCCAACAAGATATAGCGCGTTCAAACGATGCAGGAAATGTTTTTGGTTTTAAACTCACTTCACGTGAAGCTACTTTTGGAGATTTTGGTTTTGGTGACCCATCAATGCCTGCACAAACAGATCCAGCATACTTAACTACACCACCTAATACACTTAACTATCCAGATGATAGAAACTTCTTTCAAAGTAAACTTAGATATGAGGTGCCTCTTTTTGCAGGTTTCGCAATATCTAGTTATACAGACATTATGAAAGAAGTACATAAACTCAAAACACTTGAAAAAGCTAAAGTTGAGAATGAAAAAGTATACCAACTGAAAAAAAGTTATTATGATATGGCTTTACTTCAGTCATCTATTGCAAACTTAGACACGATTTTAGAAAACATAAATATTTTAGAAAATACTACCAAAACGATGATAGAGGTAGGGTATGCTAAAAGAGTTGACCTTTTAGAAGTGCAGGCTAAAAAAGGCAATGTTGAAAGACTTTTAGTTCAAATGAAATCAAACGAAGAGCTCCTTTACCATTACATAAGTTTTTTACTCAATAAAAAAGTACAAGAGATACAAACTCCTACTGCAGATGTTCCGATGCCTACTTACACAGATCAGGATATTTTAAATGCAAACTTAGATATTCAAAGAGCCCAAACTGGACTTGAGATAAAAAAATCTATGCAAGGTGCATCTGAGAGTGCATTTTATCCAACTATAGGTGCATTTGGTGAGATCGCAACTGCGGATAATACTTTTTTAGGTGATGCAAGTGACCATAAAGCTTATACTGTTGGAGCTAGACTTACATGGAACCTTTTTAACGGTGGTATAGATAACTCAAAACTAGAAAAAGCAAAAATTGAACGTCTGAAAATGAGTTCTCAAGTTGAACTTGCAAAAGAAGGTATAAGACTGAAGCTTTTAAAAATAAGAACTGAGATTAGAAGTGCGGATGAGGAGATAGCTTCTCTTGAAAAAGAGTTAGCACTTGCGAATGCCATCTATGAAAACTATGAGTATAGATATAAAGAGAAACTTGTTTCTATGAGTGATGTTATCATCAAACAATCTGCTCAAATAGAAAAAATATTACAACTACAAAAAGCAAAAAACAAGCGTACTGAAAAAGTATTTGCTTTAGAAAAATTAGCAAACGGAGAAAACTAAACATGAAAAAACTACTTATATTACTAGCACTTGGTGCTTCACTGATGGCGGAGACACTTACTCTTTCGGGTACAGTTATTTCTGATAATAAGAAGATGATTACGAGTCGCTTTATGGGATTTGTTACAAACACATATGCCGCTGAAGGAGACTATGTCACAAAAGGTCAAATGCTTTACAAGATTGATTCTAAAGAGATTGATGCTACGAAATCTCAAGTTGAACTTGGAATTTCTCAAGCAAAACTTTCACTACAAATGTATCAAAATCAATATACAAATATAAAACTTAACCTTGATAGAAATAGAAGACTTCTTGCTAAAGATATGGTTTCAAAGTATGAAGTAGAAAACCTTGAACTAGCTGCAAAAAACCTTCGTGACTTAGTTGAAATTTCTAAAAAACAAGTACAACAAGCACAACAAAGACTCAAAGAGGTTGAAAATCAATATAAATATTTAAATATTAAAGCACCAAATAATGGTGTTATTATCAAGAAAAATGTACGTGTTGGTGAAATGGCAATGCCAGGTATGCCTGCGTATATACTTTCTGATTTAAGTAATTTAAAAGTATTAGTAGAGATAGCTGAGAGCGATATGCACCTTCTTAAACGTGGTAAAAAAGTAAAAATCTACATTCCATCATTGAAACTTGAAGAAATCGGAAAAGTAAAAGCTATCATCCCTAGTTCTAACCCTATGACTCATACTTTTCAAGTCAAAATAGCATTTAAACCACATAGTAGATTTGTATATCCAGGTATGTATGCAACTGTATCTATAGACTAAGGAATAAATATGAATCATAACAAATCTTATATTCCAGAAGATATTGCAGGAAAGCTTGCAAAATCTTTTCTTAGAAATCCTTTGACAATTGTCTTAGGTATTTCTCTTTTACTTATAGGCTATCTTGCTTTAGAAGTTATGCCACGTGAGGAAAACCCTCAAATGGTCGTCAGTGGGTCAACTGTAATCGTTGCGCTGCCTGGAGCGAGTGCGAAAGAAGTTGAAAAAATCATTGTTAAACCTCTTGAGAGAAAACTTAAAGAAGTAAAAGGTGTTGAACATATTTACGGTATGGCTATGGACAATGTTGGTATTGTAAACGCAGCATTCTTCATCGGTCAAGAAAAAGAAACTTCTAATCTAAAAGTGTATGATAAAATCATGCAAAATTCAGATATGTTTCCAAAAGGTGCTATGAACCCTATCATTAAACCTCTTGATATTGATGTTGATATACCTATTGTTAGTATTGCTTTTTATTCAGACGGTAAACTTTCTCAAACAGAGTTATATGACAAAGTACGAGAGATTCAACACGATATTAATGGGCTACCAAATGTTGCAGTTACTGCTTTAAAAGGTGGGCATAGACATCAGTTCAATATAGAAGTAGATTTAAATAAACTTACTGGTTACCATCTTTCAATGGGACAAATTATGAAGTCTGTTGAATCACTTGCCTATAATGTTCCAGAAATTAAAAACCGTACTAAAGACAATCAAATTGTTATGGTCGGAGTTAAAAATGCACTTGAGACCGCCAAAGATGTTGGAAATATTATAGTTGCACAGTATATGGGTTCTCCAGTATACTTAAAACAAGTTGCAAAAGTTGAAGATTCATATGATATTCAAAACTTTAAATCAGCATTGATTAGCAAAAGAAAACAAGATGGAAGTATGATGCCATTTCAAAATCAAATTACTTTAACTGTTTCTAAATTACAAGGAACAAATGCAGTAATTATTGCTGAAGAAGTCAAGAAAAATCTTGAAAAATATAAAGATATCCTCTTTGAAAATGGCGTAAGCTATGTGATTACAAGAAATGATGGAGAAAGAGCAAATGAAGCAGTAAATGAACTTGTTATGCACTTGGTACTCTCTATTGTGATTATCGCTATTTTACTTATCTTTGTTCTTGGTTGGAGAGAATCTTTAATCGTTACATTTACAGTACCGGCAATTCTAGCTGTCACTCTTTTTGTCGCGTATTTAAGTGGACAAACGATCAATCGTATTACACTTTTTGCATTTTTACTTTCGCTAGGACTCTTGGTTGATGCTGCAATTATTGTTATTGAAAATATTCACAGACACTACCATTCAGCAGAATCTGCGCACATTCCTGATGATGAATTAATGGTAAAAGCAACGGATGAGATTGGAGCACCTACAAACATTGCTACACTTGCTATTATCATGACAATGGTACCGATGGCATTTGTTGGAGGTATGATGGGGCAATTTATGAAACCAATCCCTGAAAATGTTCCTGTCGCACTTATAGCTTCCCTATTTGTTGCTTATATATTTACGCCTTATTTAGCTGTAAGAATGCTCAAACGTCCCGACCATAGTAAAGGAGAACATTAATGTTTGATAAATTTGAGAATCTCGTACGTACAGGGGTTCAAAGTCGATTTAAGAGAAACCTAATCCTCATTGCTACACTTGTAGCTTTTATAGGTTCAATTTTATTGATAGCACCCACTGAAATAGTAAAAGCTAAGATGCTTCCAGGGAAAAATAATGATACTTTCAATATTTATGTTACTTTAGCGAGTGGAAGTTCAGTAGAACAGACAAAAAAGGTAACTGACTGTGTCAGTTCATATGTAACAAAAGAGAAGAATGTTGTAGATACTGAGGTCTTTTTAGGTATGGGATCTCCGCTTGACTTCGCTGGTCTTATCAAAGGAAGTCAATTTAAAAATGCTGAAAATGTTGCAGAAATTGTTCTTAACCTTACAGCTAAACACGAAAGAGAAGAACCTTCATATCTTATGGTTCAAAGAATTCGTCCGATTATTCAGGGTGCTTGTGAAAAAATTTATCCTGATACTGAAATCTCTTTTGTAGAGCCACCAGCGGGTCCACCTACTCTATCCTCAATCGTTGCTGAGATTTATGGTCAAGATGCACAAGGCATTAAAAAACTAGCTTATAAAGTTGAAGATGTTTTTAAACACACAAAAGGTCTTGTAGATATCGACGTGATGGAAGATGAGATATATGACAATTTTGAAATAGTAGTAAATAGTACAAAAGTTGCAAAATCTGGTGTTACTATCAAACAACTTAATGATATTTTATATCTTGCATTTGAAGGTATGAATGTTGCCGTAAAAAATTCAGATAAATTTGATGATCAAATTCCTCTATTTTTATCTCTTTCAGAAAATTCTAAACGTTTTACAAAAAAAGATTTAAACTCTGTAAGAGTAAAATTATCAGCACTTAGACTCATGAATACATCAGGAATGATGGTTCCTGTTACTGAGATGGTCACGATAATTCCAGGAAAATCAAATCCTATGATTATGAGTAAAGACCTACATCAAATGACAAATGTTCTAGCTGAAACAGATATGGTATCTCAAGTGTATCCTCTACTAGATGCAAGAACAGAAATTATAGAAACATTTAAAGATGAATATGATGTTTTTAAAACGGGTCTTTTTGATTTACAACTTCGTGACAAGAAAACAGGACAAACTTATGATCTTGTTTGGGATGGAGAGATGAAAGTAACTATGGATACATTCAGAGATCTTGGAGCTGCGTTTATAGCTGCTTTAATTCTAATTTTCTTACTTATGGTTATATACTACAAAAGTTATACATTAAGTGGAATCATACTACTCGGTTCATTCCTTTCTATCATAGGAGTCATTGTAGGTCATATGATTATGGATATATTCACAACAGACACATTCTTCTTAACAGCGACTTCCCTTATTGGTTTTATTGCTCTTATTGGTATTAGTTCACGTAACTCTTTATTGCTTATAGACTTTACAAAATCATTAATGCATGAAAAAGGTATGCATAAAGCTGAAGCAATTGCTTATGCAAGCGCAACTCGTGCAAAACCTATCTTTTTAACTGCTGTTGCAATTATGTTAGCATCTACACTGCTTGCAAGTGATGCGGTTTTTGGTGGACTTGGTGTTTCACTTATATTTGGTACAGTTGCAGCAGTTGTTGCATCTTTAATTATTGTACCTGTATTACTTTATATGTCAGACCTTGAAAAACATTTTCACTTTAAAGAAAGAAAAGCTGTTTCAATAGAAGAACCTATCTAAACACTTCACTTTTTCTTCTATATTAATTCTCATGCAATGCATGAGAATTAACCTACATTACTACATACAAATAAAACATTTAAATAATTAATAATATCAAAGAAAATTAAAACCAAAAGACTTTACTTCCAAGCAAAACTTGAAAGTAAAAGAAAAATTAAAAGAAAGAGAGTTGAGGAACTAAATACGAGCGTATTTAACGCTTAAGCAAGCGTCTAGAGCAGCTAATTCACTTAAAGTGGTATCGTTAACTGCATTGTCAACTAAAATCACTGCAAGTGCTTCTTTGTTCTCATTTCTAGCTAAAGAGAAATCAGAAATATTTACATTGTGTTTTGCAAGAATTGTACCAACACTCCCAATAACACCAGGAACATCACTATTCTTAAATAAAATCATGTCACCTTTAAGTGCAACTTCATTCTCGAAACCATCAATAGAAACGATACGTTGTAAGCCATCTTCAAAAATAGTAGCTGAGACAGATGTAGTTCCCTCATTGGTAGTTATTTTTACAGTAATTAAGTTTTTATAAACTTTAGAATCACCTAAATCTTCAGTTAAAACTTCTATGCCTTTTTCTTTAGCAACAAAGTCTGCATTTACATAGTTAATAGATTCACTACTGTGACTTAGAGCACCAACAGTAACAAAAGTTGCAAGAGAATCAACATAGTTAGCAATTTCACCAGCACCTTTAACTTTAATTGAGATAATTTTAGACTTGTTTATTTGTGATTCTAAGAAACCTAATTTTTGTCCCATTTCTAAAAATGGTTTTACAAAAGAAGGAATTTTACTTTCATCAATAGGTAAGTTCATCGCATTTGGATATGCAATTCCTTTCGCAGCAGCTATAGCGTTTTGTGCAGCTTGTGTACCGATGTTATATTGAGATTCATAAGTATTTGCTCCAAGATGTGGAGAAACAACAATATTATCCAAATCAAGAAGTTTATTATTAATCGCTGGTTCTTTACCAAAAACATCTATACCAGCAAAACGAATTTTTCCAGATTTTAGACCATTATACAGAGCATCTTCATTATATAAATCACCTCTAGCACAGTTTACTAAAACAACACCATCTTTCATTTTAGCAATTTCTTCTTCATTGATAATGCCAATAGTTTCTTGATTTTTAGGTGTATGAATTGTAATCACATCACAAGATAAAATATCATCAAAATTTTTCGTATATGTCATATCTAAGTCAGTTACTTTAGATGGATTAATATATGGGTCATAAGCTACTATATCCATTTCAAATGCTTTAGCACGTTTAGCTACACGTGAACCAATATTACCAAAACCAATAACACCTAGTTTCTTCCCTTTGAGCTCATATCCATACCATTTTTCACGTTTCCAAATTCTTTGATTTTTTAAATGATCATGAGAATATGGAAACATTCTCATACAAGAGAGCATATGTGTCAGAGTAAGTTCAACAGCTGCGATAGTATTTGCAGTAGGCACATTCATAACAATGATACCTTTTTTAGAACATCCTGGAATATCTACATTATCCACACCCACACCTGCACGCACAATTGCTTTCATATTTGTAGCATTTTCAATAAAAAAAGAGTCTACATCAGTAGAACTACGTGTAATCGCTACATCAGCTTGTGGGATAATCTCTTTTATTAACTTGTCTTTAGGCTCATCAGCCGCCATGATAAAATTTATATTTGCATCTTCTTGAAGCATTTTCAATCCTGCTTCATGAATATGATCACATACTACAACAGTATATTTTTGCATTTAATATTCCTCTTTATAAAGCTCTATTTGAGCCTTGATTTTATAATTTTTTAACGCTTTTTTTAAGTCTTGTAATTTATCAACATTTTGTGAATAAATAAGTAAATCTATACCGTATTTGTCTTTTTTTAAGAAATATTTCAATTTATGCGTATTCAATTCTTCTTTTAAACAAAATAGTTGATACGGATCTTGAATATTAGCAGATAGCTTATAGGTAATAGTTTTAGTTATTTTTTCGTTTAAATCTACTTTGACATAAATTTCATTTACAGGATAAAAATAACCTAATTTTTCGGATTTTGAAAAATGATTTAGCCAAATTTTTTCTGGCTTTATTGTCTTGTTAGTATTTTCTAAACGCAGTGGTTCATCATCCAATGTAACATCTGCAGAGTTAATTGAGATGAGGAATATAGTTAGAAAAACAGCAACCCCTATAGCTATTATAGGAGCAAACCATTTTATAAAACTTTGCATTTAAAGATAGCTTATCTAAGTTTATCTTTGATTAAATCACCTAAAGAGTGTGATTCATTATCATTAATTTCTTCAAGCATTTCTTGATTTTTAATATAATCTAATTTTTTAACAGATAAACGGATACGATCACGACGAGTATCAATGTTTGCAATAGCAGCTTCTATTGTCTGACCTACTTCTAACTCTTCTTTTACTAAAGGAGTTAAATCTTCATCACGGATAAGTGCATCTACACCATCTTCTAAAGATACAAATACACCAAAATCTTTAATATCACGAATAGTACCAGTTACAACAGAGTTCACTTTATGCGTTGTAGCAAATTTATCTATTGGAGACTCTAGTAATGTTTTACGATTAAGAGAGATTTTTTGATCTTCAGCATTAATTTTAGCAATTTTTACTTCAATCTCTTCACCAGATTTTAATACTTCTTTCGCTTTTGTATTTTTATCCCATGAAATATCTTGATTATGTAAAAGACCTTCAACACCATCAATACGAACAAAAGCACCAAAATCAGTAAGTGAAGTGATTGTACCAGTTACAATGTCACCTTCATTATATTTCTTTAAAAACTCATCAAATGGTTTTGGAAGAAGTCTTTTTAATGAAACACGAAGCTTATGCGTTTTAGAGTTAATTTCTATAACTTCAACATCAATTTCTTGACCTACTTCTAAGTAATCATTTGGATTTTTTACATTTTTATTCCAAGTAATTTCTGAAATATGTAAGAAACCTTCAATGTCATTTCCAAGATCAACAAATGCACCATATGCTTCTACATTAGAAACAGTAACAGTAATTGTATCACCTTCATCTAATTCAGATTCAACTTCAGCCCATGGATCTGGTTGTACTGCTTTGATTGAAAGAGAAAGATGTCTTTTGTCTTTATCATAAGAGATAGCTTTAACAGTTACCACATCACCTTCATTGTAAAGTTTTGATGGGTTTACAGGACCTTTATAGCTAATCTCATTATAATGAACAAGACCATCTACACCACCCACATCTACAAACATACCATAACTAGTGATTTTTTTGATTGTACCTTCAACTATAACATCTTCAGCCATAAGTTGATCGATGATTTCTTTTTTCTTTTTACGCTCTTCATTAAAAAGTTTACGACGAGAAAGAATGATTGAGTTCTCAACAGGGTCAATCTTTACAACTTGTGCTTTGATTTTACGACCAACTACTTCATCAGTATCTTTAAACGCAGCTAATGAACGTGGCATAAAGAAAGAAACTGCATCAGCTTCTACTACATACCCACCACGATTTTTCTTAGTAATGATACCTTCAACTACTAAATCTTCATAATCGTCTTTATTCGCATCAATAAACTCAATAGTTTTTTCTTGTTCTAAAACTTTTTTGTAAGAAATCTTAGGACGCTCGTTATAGTATCCCATTTGCATTACTCTAATTTTATCACCAGTAGTAAACTTTAGTTCTCCATTTTCATCACGGATCTCATCAAGGCTTAGTATACCTTCTAGTTTATCACCAACACCTACTAACGCTCTGTTGTCTTCATCTTGTATCTCTACAATCTCACCCTCAACTATACGGCTTGTCTCTTGTTTTTTTTCGCTTTCTGCAAACATTTCTGCAAAATTTTCTTCTTCTTCAAATGATTCGTTATCGAACGCCATTGCCTATCCTCTGTTACATAAAAATTGTCGTGATTATATCTAAATAATGATTATATGAGTATTAAATTCTAAGATAAAGGATAGGGAAAAAAGAAACTTATATGAAAGTGCCTCTAAACATCAGTTTCTTTGACTGTTTTTATTACATTTTGTATAATCCAGTCAGGAGTTGAAGCACCGGCTGTAACACCACAATATTGTTTGTTTTCAAACCACGAAAAATCTAGTTCATTTTCATCCTCAATATGATAACTATCAGAGCAATTCTCTTTAGCAATGCTAAAAAGCTGTTTTGTATTTGATGAATTTTTACCACCTATTACAAGCATGATATCAGCTTTTTTAGAAAGTTTTCTAACTGCCTCTTGGTTTTCAAATGTCGCATTACAAATAGTGTTAAATACACAAACTTCTTTATAACGAGGAATAAGATAATTTGCAATCTCCATATAATCCTCTACCTTACGAGTAGTTTGTGCTATAAGGGCAATACGTTCGTGCAGTTTTAAATCTTTCAAATCTTCTACTGATGTGACTACCTCGGCCCCATGTGTTGCATATGATTTGACACCTTTAATTTCAGGATGTTTTTCATCTCCAAAAATGACGACACTATACCCTTTTTCACTCATCTCCTGAGCAATTTCTTGTGGCTTTGTTACAAAAGGACAGGTTGCATCAACTACTTTCACCCCACTTTTGTGAAGATTTTCAAGTTCATCTTTGACTATACCATGCGTACGGACTATTGCTTTATCACCGGTTTTAAATGCTTTAAAGTCCTCTTCTAAGGCAACATTAAAATCTTTATCAAGTCTTGCTATCTCTTTAGAATTATGAATGAGTGGTCCATATGTTGCTGAATCTTTATTTTCCTCTGCAATTTTAATTGCACGTTTAACACCAAAACAAAATCCGTAATTTTCTGCAAGTTCTATATGCATTTATCTTTCCTTTTACACTTAATACTTAAGCAAACTTTATAGTTGTAATTTTTTCTAGCAATTCAAAAAAGTTTGGAAAAGAGGTATTTATACATTCTAAATCATTCACTTCCATTCCACATCGTAAACCTGCAATGATAAAACTCATGGCAATTCTATGATCACCATCACTATCTACTTTAGCCTTTTGGAGTTCCCCACCTGTGATTTTATACCCATCAGGGTACTCCTGCACTAGAATTTCACAAGCCTGTAAACCTCTCACAACAGTTCCTATTCTATCACTCTCTTTTACCCTTAATTCTTCAGCATTTTTCACAAGACTTTCACCCTCAGCACAAGCCATAGCTATAGAGAGTGCTGGAAGTTCATCAATAAGCCAAGAGATATTATCTTCAATAACAATGCCATGCAGTGGCGAATATTTAATATGTATATTTCCAACAGGTTCATATTTTTCATCTGTCAATTCATATTTTATATTTGCCCCCATTCTTTCTAAGGCTTTAAAAGCTTCAATTCTAGTCGGATTAAGGGTTACACCCTCAAGCACAATATCAGAACCTGGAGTTATAGCTGCTCCAACTGCAAAGAAAAAAGCAGAAGATGGATCAGCTGGTACTCTTATTTTTAGGGGAGTCAAAAGTTTTTTTAGTGGATGAATTGTCGTCTTTAAGCCATCAACTTCAATATTTGCACCCATGCCTTTTAGCATTCTCTCTGTATGGTCGCGTGAGAGTTCTGGCTCTTTATAAGTACAAACCCCATCAGCTCGTAATGCGGCTAAAATCATTGCAGATTTCACTTGAGCAGAAGCAATTTTACTTTCATAATCATATGCTTTTAGAGAAGCTCCTCTAATACTTAACGGAGCCAAATCACCCTGTTCTCTTCCATCTACCTTAGCCCCAATGCTTATTAAAGGTGCCGTTACTCTTTTCATTGGACGACGACGAAGATATTTATCACCAGTAAGCACGAAATGCCCATCTGCAGAACTTAACAGCCCACAAAACAGGCGCATTCCCGTTCCGGAGTTTCCGCAATCAAGTATCTCAAAACTCTCTTTTATTCCATTTGATGAGATTTTGATACACTTTCCATCATCTTCAATTTTTGCACCTAAATTTTTTACAATTTCTAAAGAATTCAGTGTATCCTCTGCGCGTAGAAAATTTTCTATCTCACTTACACCATCAGCAAGCATAGCAAACATTACACTTCGGTGAGAGATAGACTTGTCTGGCGCAATAGCATCAATTTTTAATGAAAAAGGAGTTGCTGGAAAAACTTTAACTAAACTCATCTCAATCCAATACCAAGCTCTTTTTGTAAAGCTGCCAGTATACTATCCATTGCTGTTGTTATATCTTCCTCTTCTAGTGTTTTTTCATCTGATTGAAGCACAAAACGGATAGAAAGACTTGTATTGTCATCTAAAGATTCATCACTATACTGATCAACAGGATAAAAACGTATCAGTTCTTTTACTGCGTTTGATTGGATGACTTTCTTAATAGTTTCATAACTTATTGCATTTGGAGTGATTATACTCAAATCTCTAAATGAAGCTTGATATTTTGAACTTTTTTTCGCTGTTTTAAGAGCATAAGCAATCTTAGAAAAATCAAGTTCACACATATATGTAACATCTAAGCCATAAGCTTTTTCTACCTCAGGATGCACTCTAAAGAGTTCACCTAAAACTTCACCATCATGTAAAACTTGTGCAGATTGATACAAGTGAGCAAGTTTATGTTTTGTTGTGTATTGAGTCAATTCTAAATCACCAACTACATCCGATATTTTTTGTGTAAAATATCCAAAATCAATTTTTGCAGGTTTTCCAGCATTTGAAAGGTTTTCATTCTCTTTTTCCCCACTAAAAATAAATGCCATTTTTAATGACTCTTCTCGTAAAGGCGTAAATACAGAACCTATTTCAAAAAGTTTTACTGAAGAATATCCATTTTTAGTGTTTTGAGAAGCTGCTTTTAAAAGTCCAGTCAATAGCGTGGGTCTTAAAGTATCTAGTGTTTGCACGATAGGATTTAAAAGTTCTAATTCTTCTTTTGTCGTCTCAAATCCATAAGCATTTAAAACTTTTTTCTCATCAAAAACAAAATGAACTGACTCAAAGAAACCACTTTGTGCAGCACGATGTCTAAAAATAGAACGTTTTTTATACTCAAAATAATTATCTTCTAATTGATTCTTTTCCTGCAAAGTATATGCTTTAGATGGAATATTATCAATACCAACCATACGAACGATCTCTTCTACAATATCCTGTTTATTTACAATATCATGACGAAACTGAGGTACATTAATTACAAATCCATCTGTAGAAGATTTTGAAGTATCAAATCCAAGATTTTTAAGAATTTTACTCACAACAGTTTTATCAATGCTCGCACCAATAATTTCATCAATCTCTTGTTTTTTTACAGTGACAATTTTTTCTCTAAATTGTGTCGAAAATTCCACAATTCCACTAAAAGTTGTAGAAGATGAAGAAGATTCAATCAAATCTACACAATAAGATAACCCTCCCTCTAATTCTGGTTCACTTCCACGTGATGTTCTATAAAACAAAGAGTCCGCATCTATTTTATGCTCTGCCATCTTTTTTGAGATAATCTCTGGAGGGATATAGCTTGCTTCTAAGAAAAGTTTTCCCTCTTGTTTTTTCATTTTTGATGTACTAACTTGACTAACACCAATAGTTGAAGCCATCTCTTTGTCTTGTGCTTCTACACAAGCAAATTGATTTTTATCTTCATCAAGAATGACTTTTGCTATTTTATTTTCTTCTTTACAGAAAAATTCGCAATCATAAGCCCGTAAAATTACACCTGTTGCATGTGTGACGTATGATAATAAGCTCTTAATATCAGTCTCACGTTTTTCCTCAATCTGAGCAAGTCTAAGTCTAATAACAAGAGGTAAAGTTAACTCTTTTAAATCTACTGCTTTATATCTAAGATTGACATCCAAATCTTTTTCATGTGATAAAGAAAGAATACGACCAATACCTCTTTTTTCATCATTATCAGTAATTGTGTACTCTTTTATAGGTCTATCAAACGCAGCACTAAGATCTCTTGCTATCCCTCGAATACTTAAACAGTCACCTCTGTTGGCAGTCAATTCAATTTCAATTAAGTCATCATTAAAAATAGGGTTTGTACTAACTTCTTCTCCAATGCTGTATGCTCCCATACTTGCATCAAGTTCCATAATACCTTTACCTAAATCAGGAAGACCAATCTCTCCAGCAGAACAGATCATACCATCAGAATCAATACCACGAAGTTTTACAGGTTTTATTGCAAGGCCAGAAGGCATAACTGCACCTACTGTAGCAACAACAACATCAAGTCCTGCTCTCACATTTGCAGCACCACAAACTATCTGACGGATACTACTACCAATATCTACTTTACATACATTAAGCTTGTCTGCATCAGGGTGTTTTTCACACTCTAGTACTTTTCCAAAGAGAATTTTTTGTGGAACTCTATATTCATGAATTCTATCCACTTCCAGACCAATAGCGTTAAAAGTTTTTGCCAATTCATCTGTAGAAATACCACCAAGATCTATCCACTCATTTAACCAAGATTTAGTAACTATCATTGAAATTGCTCCAGTAACTTAATATCTCCCTCAAAAAGTGAACGAAGATCTCCTATTTGATGAATGAGCATTGCAAATCGCTCTACTCCAAGACCAAATGCATAACCACTAACATTTTTATACTCTACAGCTTTAAAAACATTTTGATCTACGATCCCACAACCTAGAACTTCTAGCCAACCTGTATGAGAGCAAACACGACAACCCTCACCTTTACAAAATACGCATGAGATATCTACTTCTGCAGAAGGCTCAGTAAAAGGAAAGAATGAAGGACGAAAACGTACCGCTACATCACCAAACATATATTTTAAAAAGTCTTCAAGAATAAACTTCAGGTTTGCAAATGAAACTTTTCCCTCTTCATCAACTAACAAACCTTCAATCTGATGAAACATCGGAGTATGTGTCAAGTCATAGTCGCGACGAAACACAGCACCCGGTGCAATCATTCGAATAGGTGGTTTACTCTCAAGCATTGTTCGAATTTGAACAGGTGAAGTATGTGTACGCAACAACATCTCATCTTTAAAATAAAAAGTATCTTGCATATCACGAGCAGGATGGTATTTAGGAAGATTGAGTGCTTCAAAGTTATGAAAATCATCTTCAACTATTTGACCTGTTTTAACAGCAAAATTCATGGAAGAAAAATATTCTACGATTCTATCCATCGTCTCCATCACAGGATGGAGTGCACCTGCAGATGACTTTGTACTAAACATAGAAACATCGATTGCTTCTGCTTTCATTGCTTCTTGCAACTCTTGTGTTTGTAATGCAATTTTTTTTGCAGTAAACTCGTTCATCAGTGCAGTTTTATGATTATTTAAATCTTTTGCAATTTGAGCTTTTTGTTCGTTTGGAGCTGTTTTCATTTTTGCAAATTCGGCAGCTAATATGCCTTTTTTACCAAAAACGGCGATGCGAATCTCTTCTAATGCATCAACACTTTGTGCTTCATTTATTTTATTGTACCACTCTTTCAATAGAGTCTCCATAGTTCTTAAATTTTAAAAAGATTATAGTCAAAATTAATTTATAAATAGCTTCATTTGTCAAATTATATGTTACAATAACCCAAAAACAAGGAAATACAATGTGTCTGTTTTGTAAAATCGTAAATAAAGAAATCCCTTCAAATATAATATTAGAAAATGACAATTTTTTAGCATTTCATGATATTAATCCTAAAGCACCCATACATATTTTAGCTATTCCAAAAATACATGTAGATAGTTTTAATGAAGTAACACCCCAAACAATGGCAGGCATGACTGCATTTATTCAAGATATAGCTAAAGAAGTTAAAATCGAAAAAAGTGGTTATCGAGTTATTACAAATATTGGAAGTGATGGAGGGCAGGAAGTAAAACATCTTCACTTCCATGTCTTAGGTGGAGCAAAGCTAAAATGGGGTCATTTTACAGATGCAGACCCAAAAGACTTTTTATAAAAGCTAGAGAAAATTTCTCTAGCTGCAACAAGCGTCTATCTCACCTAAATCTATCTTACTGCCAGTACCGCTGATAATTTTCTCATTCTCACGAACCAATGTACCATTATGTGTAATAGAGTAAGATATCTCTGTTGTATCACGCACAGTATTAATAGTTGAACAGTATGTTTCGACAGAAGCCATGACCCATCTTGCAGCGGTAGTATCATCAGCATCAGAGTTAAAATTATATGTCAAATGCAACTTCACAAATTTTCTAGGATGATCTTCAGCTCTTACAACATCACCATCAACAACTAAATCAGTAACAGTTTTTCCTTGATTTTTAGGAATCATAATCAGATCTGTCGCACTACAAGTAATGATACCAGCCAAAAAATACTCCACTGGTGAAATTACCGGACAATCAATAATAAAACTACTTTTAGCAGTCTTTGCTTCAAACTTCATTCCCTCTTTATGTATTACTTTTACATTCATTTTATTTTCCCTCTAAATATTTTTTAAAAAATTCTAATTGCTCTTTTGTACGGATAGAAGCTGTTCCACCTTGTGATTTTCTTGCATTCATAGAATTTTCAAGCACCAAAAAGTCTAAAACATCCTGAGAAATTCTAGCATCAATCTCTTGCAGGTGAGACAAATCTATATCACTTAAATCTATCCCTAGTTCTTCACTTTTTGCAACAGCTTTACCAGTAATGAAATGTGCTTCTCTAAAAGGAATATCACACTTTTCAACTAAATAATCAGCTAAATCCGTCGCACTTAAATGTCCTATCTTGCAAGCACTGTTCATATTTTTTGTTTTCACTTGCATTGTTTTGATTGCTTCTTTTAAAATCTCGAGTGAAAGCTCAGCTGTTTCTACAGCATCGAAGACACCTTCTTTATCTTCTTGTGTATCTTTATTATATGCTAAAGGAAGCCCTTTCATAACTGTTAAGAGTCCTATGAGAGAACCATAAACACGTCCTGTCTTACCACGTAAAAGCTCTGGTACATCAGGATTTTTCTTTTGTGGCATAATTGAACTTCCTGTTGAGTATTCATCACTTAACTCTACAAAACCAAATTCATATGATGACCACAGTACCAATTCTTCACTCAAACGGGAGATATGCATCATCATCGTTGAAATATTAAATAAAATCTCAAGTGCAAAATCTCTATCACTTACTGTATCAAGACAGTTTACACTTACACTCTCAAAACCTAACAGTTTGGCAGAGTATTCTCTGTCAATATTATGAGGTGTTCCAGCAAGTGCAGCACAACCTAAAGGTGAAATATTATTACGTTCATATGAACTTTCAAACCTTTGGATATCACGTTTAAACATTGAAAGATACGCACCTAAATGAAACCCGAAATTTATCGGCTGAGCATGTTGTAGATGTGTCATCCCTGGTAATAATGTTTCAGTATGCTTATCGGCAACTACAACAATTTCTTTCATTAATTTTTTAATCAGTTCAACAATTTCAAGGTTTTTACGTAAGGTATAACAACGAAAATCTACTGCTACCTGATCATTTCTACTTCTTGCAGTATGAAGTTTTTTCCCAGCATCACCTATGATATCGGTTAATCTTTTCTCAATTGCCATATGCAAATCTTCATCTGATATTTTCCATTCAAATGCACCTGATTCAATTTCACTTTTGACTTGCATCAATCCTTCTTCGATGAGTTTAAATTCATCTTCTGTAAGAATTTGTTGTTTTGTTAACATTTTTGCATGCGCAAGAGAACCTTCAATATCTTCACGATAAAGTTTTCTATCATACATAATTGAAGCGTTAAATTGGTCTAAGAGATTTGAAGCAGATGCCGAGAAACGGCCTGACCACATTTTTTCCATTATAGTTCCTTAAATTGTATATATTAGACTTCTTGCATAACCTAGATAGAGCTCAGCATTTTAGAGAGAGTTTTAATCAAGGCAGATGTTCTTCAGTGTAGCCGTAGCTACAGTGAAGGTTATCTAACGTAGAGTAAAGCTCTCTCTATAATGCCCAAAGGGAGAAGTAAAAAGCAGCAATCTAGCACAAAAAAATATTTTATCCTTAGCTATGGCTAGGCATAAAAATTTATTTTGCACTATCTCACTACTTTTTACTTTTCTGAGATATATCTAGGTTATGCAAGAAGTCTATTATTAAAAAGTTTGATATTTTATCTAAAAAGGAGGATTTTACAAAATGAAGTAAACAATAGAGCCAAAGCTCTACTGTTAAAGATTAGTTACAAGCAGGAACATTCCCACTATCTTTAGCATATTCAATTAAAAACTGTTTTAAATGTCTTGATTTTTTAGCATATCTTTTACTTTTAAAATATTTCCAAGATTTTTTTGCTTTTTCATTATCTAAATGTATCTCAGCTAATAATTTCCCTTTTTTCTTCATAAGCCTTTTCCATTTTTTCATCTTGTAGTTTGCTATAAAGTTCTGCCCCTCTTTATGACACTTTAAGCATTTTTTAATAAAAATTCGTTGACCTTTATAGATAGCTGCATTTGATGATGTGAGTGAAAACACCGTCAAAGCCAATAAAATAAACAAAAATCTAGTCATATAGATTACCCCTCTAAAATTGTAAATTCATATTACATTAGAAATAATTATAACTTCCTTATATCACATGATTATGATATAAAATAAGAATGATTTTTCTATAACTGATACTTTTGATTCAATTTTT
>NZ_JALSKT010000059.1 GCF_026988655.1 Sulfurimonas sp.
AAATCACTTACTATTCTTAAAGAGTTTGTGTGTTTTTAATTGTCTATAGAAAAATAACTGCCTAAAATGATAGTTAATTGGTGGATTTCTTACATAACACGCATAATGTTACTTATAGGAGTCAATTAAACTAAAGCTATTTGACACTTTATTAGCTTATATGTATTAAAATAGTAGAATATTACAAAATAAAGAGGTGTTTGATGGTCGCTAATATTTTAAAAAATCTCCCTGACTTGCCTAGTCTTTCTTTTACATCAACTCCTATTAAGATTGCTATAACAGGGCTTAGTCGTTCAGGAAAAACTGTCTTTATCACTTCACTCATTGACCAGCTTTTATATCAAGATAAAATTCTCAGTGTAACAGCCTCTTATCAGCCATTTAAGACAACGATTAAAGCACCTTTAGCAAATGCAAAACGATTTGACTACTATACGCTTATCCATCAACTAAAACAAGAATATCGCTGGACAAAAGATACGGATGAAATTACGCATACCATTTTAGAGATACAAATAAAAAGCCGTTTTGCACTTTTGAGCAATACAAAATTTCAAATAGAACTGATAGATTATCCCGGTGAATGGCTCCTTGATTTAACTCTTTTAGAAATGTCTTACACAGTTTGGTCTCAAAAAACACTTACATGGCTTCGCAGTGTCGATGATGACAAAGCAAGAGCCTATCTAACAACGCTTAACTCACTAACGGCCAAAACAAACACGCAAGAAGTTGCCATCAAAGTGCATAAGGAGTACAAAGAGTTACTCATCCATCTCAAAAAAAACAACTATTCACAACTTACACCGGGAAGATTTATCATGCCCTCTGATTTGGCAAATGACCCTATTCTCATTTTCGCTCCCCTACCTCTAAACGCAGCTAAAGAGCTACAAAAGAGTTTTGAAAAACGTTATAACAAATATGTCAAAGAGATTGTAAAAGATATACAGCTTGAGCACTTTAAGGGCTTTGAGCGACAAGTGGTTCTGGTTGATGTGCTTGAAGCCCTACAAAATGGTTATGATTGTTACAGTGACATGAAAAGTGGACTCAAAAGTATGCTCGCACTTTATGAGCATAAAAACAAAAACTTTTTATCACAATGGTTTCATCCAAGTATAAAAAAAGTGCTTTTTTGTGCTACAAAAGCGGATCAAGTTGCAGCTTCACAACATACGAACTTTAGTGCACTTTTAGTAGATATGATAGAGGACTTACAAAAAGATCTCGATATCTCACATATCGAGACAACTACCCAGATAGTCGCTGCTTTAAAATCAACCATGACGATAGAAAAAAAGTACAAAGGACAAACCCTCTCTTTTATCCGCGGTATTTTAGAAGAAGATGCTGAGATGCATGACCTTTATCCCGGTGAAATGCCCCCACGTTTCCCAAACAAAGCAGAGTTTGATACAAGTAAATACGGATATAAAAACTTTCTGCCACAAAAAAAACCCTATAGAGATAATGAGTCATTAGAACATATCAATATGGATAGAGTTATAAGAAAACTCATAGGAGATTTGTTATGAGCATAAAACCATTCAGTCAAAAAGTAGAACAAAACAGACCACAACAAAAAGAAAAACTCAAACCTTTTGTCGCTGAAGCAAAAGGCGGCGTGGAAGTACAAGAACCTAGTTTAGAACTTCAGACAAAACAACTCGAAGAAAAAAGAAACTTTCTTCAAAAAAGCATAGGTTTTTTAGGCTCCCTTAGTGGCATCATCGTCACAGTCATCATTTTTTTGTTTATCGCTATCACAGTAGATGCACTCCAAAACCTAGAGTCACTCTATCAGAGTAAGTCACTTTTGGATATGTTCTATCTTCTAGGGCTCTCCCTTTTAATGCTCTCACTTGGACTCTTTAGCTATAAAAATTACAAAGAGATCAAAGCCCTTAAAAATGCAAAAAAGATGCAAGATTTTTATGCTCTACAAAAAGAAAATCCAAACAAAAAAATCATTTCCATGACAAGAAAACTACTTGATAGATATGCAAAAAACTACACAGATGAAAAAATCTTAACAAAAATAGAAGTCTTACAAAACAGTATCAACAACTCCCATGATTATCATGCCATATACAAAGATCTTGACAAAGAAGTACTCAGCATTATCGACACAAAAGCAAAAGAAAAAATCAAAAACGCTGCCATCCAAGCTGCCATCTCTACAGCTATCTCTCCTCTTGCACTCCTTGATGCGATGATAATAATCTGGCGTAGTTTCCTGCTTACAAAAGAGATAGCCCTTTTATACGGCTACAAACCAAATGCCTACTCCACCATCATCCTACTCAAACGTGGTGCCTTTAATGTCTTCTTTGCAGGAGCTACAGAACTTGCACAAGAGTATGCAAATGAAACGATGCACAACTCACTTATAGCAAAAGTCTCTTCGTCTGCTTCACAAGGTATGCTCAACGGTGTTCTTATGGCACGACTTGGCTATGGGGTACTCAGAGCTTGCCGCCCTCTTGCACTAGCAACGAAAAGAGAGAGTTTTATGAGTTCAATTTATAATGCTTTAAAAAACAAACTACTAAAAAACGATTAGGATTTTCGTGAAAATACTACACTTCAGTGACACACATCTTGGATATAACGACCTTGATGTTCTCAACGCAGAAAATATCAACCAAAGAGAAGCAGACTTTTATGATGCTTTTTCTCAGGTTATAGCACAAATTCAAAAAATACAACCCGACTACATCATCCACACAGGAGATCTGTTTCACCGTGCAAGTCCAAGTAACAGAGCCATTACCTTTGCACTTGAACAGTTTAAAATCATCGATGCGCTTAATATCTCCATGATTATGATAGCAGGAAATCACTCAACACCAAGAACAAATCTTAGTTCACCAATTTTAAAGATATTTGAAAATTTTAAAAATATTCATCTCTCTTATGAACAACAATATAAAAAGATAGAATTTGAGGATGTGATTTTTCACACACTTCCACATATGAACGATGAGACAAAAGCACTCTCTCAAATAGAGCTTTGCGAACAAAACATTCAAAAGGATAAAAAAAACATCATGATGATGCACTGCTCTGTAGGTGCGCACTTTTTAATGCAGGAGTTTGGCGAGTGGGTTTATCCTAAAGATAAAGAGTATATATTTGAGATGATGGACTATGTCGCACTAGGGCATTGGCATGGCTTTGGTCAAGTTGGCAAACATAAAAATGTCTACTACTCAGGTTCAACTGAGCGAACAAGCCTCAATGACAAACGCAATTCAAAAGGTTTCATCCTTTTAGATGACTTTCATGTCGAATACAAAGAGATAAAGATACGTCCTATTGTTACAAAAACGATAGACTGTAGTGATTATGAAAATGCACTTGAAAAACTCACAAACGATGATACAAAAGATGCAATCGTAGAAGTAAAGCTCTCAAACCTCACGCCTTTGCAATCCATAGATATTTCAAACGCAGCTATCAAAGAACTTTTTGCTCAAGCGATGCATGTCAGCATAAAAAGAGAGTTTACACAAGATGTAAACGCAGTAGATGTTAGCGACGTTGAAGCCCTGAGTCTGGAAGAATTTTTCCTCGAACATATTCAAGAAGAGAGCCAAGAAAAAGAGTTTTCACGCTTAAAATTCAAAATCCAAGAGCTTTTTGCCAACTATGACGAGGTACAAGATGATTCTCTCTAAACTTCACCTTGAAAACTTTAAAAAATACACAAAATACGAGATAGAGTTTGAAGAAGGTCTCATAGGCATCATCGGGAAAAATGGCAGTGGTAAATCGACTATCTTTGAAGCCATACTTTTTGCACTCTATGGTGAGCTTAAAAACAGAGGAGCAAAAGAGGTCATCCGTAATGCAAATGCAACAACAAAAGATGCTGTAGTTGTAGAACTCTGTTTTGAGTTTGAAGGTTTACTTTACCGTATTGTGAGAGAATTTCGAGGTAAATCACTTAGTGCAAATGCTAAACTGTACAAAAATGAAGAGCTTATCACAAGCGGAGCAAAAGAAGTGACAGCCAGCATCATTCAGCTCACAAAAATGAGCCGAGATGCTTTTATGCATACACTTTTTGCTTCACAAAAAGAGCTTACAAGTTTGAGCACGCTCAAAAATGAAGACAGAAAAAAAATGATACGCAAACTACTTGGTCTACAAAAGATAGACTTTATTGAAAAAGAGCTTGTAGAAAAAAGCCGTGAGCTCAAACGTGAAATAGCTGCATTTAACGAGATACTTTTAAGTGAGGATGACACAAATAGTAAAAAAACAGCACTCAAAAAACTCAAAGCAAATAAAAAAGAGCTGCAAGAAAATGAGAAAAAGCACAGGCAAGAACTAGCATCACTCAAAGAAATAGGCTCTGTCCTTAAAAAAGAGTTGGAGATATTTACTCAAACAAAAGAGAAAAAACAAAAAGCAAGTACAGCAATACAACTGCTTAAAAACTCCATCATCTCACAACAAGCATCACAAAAAAAACTCCAACAAGAGCTAAAAACACTAGAACAAAAAGCCCAAGAACTCAAACGAAACGCAGCTGTAAAAGCAGAATATGCTGCCTTAGATAAAGAGCTAAAAGAACAAGAGAAACTCAAAGAAATTCAACTCAAAAAAGAGGGACTGCAAAAAGAGCAAACGCAGCTCAGAGACCAATACACAAAAGCTTTAAACGATATCAAAGAACTTGAAAAAGAGTGCGCTCTGTATGACACACTCCCCACGCAGGAGAAAAAGCTGTATGAAGATGTCGAGAAAATAAAAAAAGAACTCCTCCAAACGCAGCAAAAAGAGCGTGAACTTAGCGAGAAACTCTCAGCTGAACAAAGAGTAGTCAGTGACACAAATAAAAAGATACAAAGTATCCAAAATCTAGGACGTGATTCTGCTTGTCCAACTTGTACACGACCACTTTTAGAAGAGTATGACAATGTTATAAACACACTGCAAAACACGATCAACGAGCTACAAAACACAAAGATACAAGGCTATACCAAAGAACTGTTAGAGTTACGAAACATCCTCTCTCAAAAAGAGCAAGAAAGCAAAAAGGCAGAGAAAGATTTTCAAACACTTACAGGCAAAATCTTGCTCCAAAAAAGTAAGCAAAAAGACTTACAAAATGCTCAAAAATATTTTCAAACTATCAACCAAAAAGGCTTAAATAACAAAGCAGAACTCCAAACGCTGCAAGATTATAGCTATGATGCAAAAGCACACAAACAACTGCAAGAAAAACTTGATGCTACAAAGCCAAAGTATGAATATGTACTGAGTCTTGAAGTACAACTCCAAAGAGTGACACCAATGCAAGAAGAACTGCAAAGACTCACTCAATTACTTCAAACAAACATAGAGCAGCTTAAAGCTAAAGAGACTGCGTTTGAGCTTATAGACTACGACGTGAAAAAGCATGAAACTAAACTGATAGAATACGAAACAGTGCAAAAAGAAGAGGAACAAAAAACAAAACAGATACACGAGATACAAGTAAACATCGCTACATATGAAGGAGAAGCCAACACCATAGAAGCGATGCTTAAAAACAATCAAACGCAGTTAGAAAAAGTACAAACAAAAAAAGATGATCTTAAAGACTACGAGAAGATAAAACACTCACTTATAGAGTTTAAAACCAAACTCAATGCAAAAATAGCCCCAAGGATCTCTAGCACTGCATCAAGCATGTACAGCCAAATCACAAAAGGAAAATACCAGCATATCGAGGTCAACAACGACTTTGACTTTTTCATATATGATGAGGGTAAAAAGTACCCTATAGAGCGCTACTCAGGTGGAGAGATAGACTTGGCAAACCTCGTCTTACGTATAGCTATCAGCAAAACACTAACAGAACTCAGCGGAGCCAACTCCATAGGCTTTCTCGCCTTTGATGAAGTTTTCGGCTCACAAGATGAAAGTAGAAGAATAGAAATACTCGAAGCCTTTCATACTATAAAAGAACAGTATCGACAGATATTTCTCATAAGCCATGACATGGAAATTAAAGAGATGTTTGAGAAAGTTGTGGAGCTATGATTACACCACTGCTTTAAATTCTATACTTTCATTAGCATATACATGTCTACTATTTGGTTCTTTGTGGTTTTAAGATACTCAACAAACTTTCTGTTTCCATCCAAATAGTATGTTTTGGAGTGACCTTCTCATTATTGTCAATTTGTTTTGCTGTCTCTATAGCTGAATCAAAAAAATCATCTAATGTTCCATTTTGAATAGTTATCATTTTACAAACTCCTTTATATCATTTTTATTTTTGGAAGATATTAATATCTTCCAAAATATTTATGCACCTCTTTGATTTGTAATTCTTCCACTAGCATCATATGTAAAAACTATTAGACTTAGTTCGTGACAAAATCAGGCTCAATGTATCTTGGTATTGCTTATATTTAAGACCTGATTTGAATAGTTGAGGAAGTTATTGCGTTAGTTTCCAAATACCCTTGATACGTTTAAGAAATGTTGGTTTATTGTCTATGAGAGCGACTTTATGGTCAGGATTGTCTGTGTCTTGGATATAGATATTTTGACAGTTGAGTGCAGACATTGCACTTTTTCTTCGCCATATTTGTGCATCATAATCTTTTTTTGCTTGCGCTCTTTTTGACTCAGGAAGCATATCTATGTGCTTTGCCATTTTTATTTTTTTAGCTTCATTTTCATTTATTTTTATTACAGCTGCTTCATCAGCATACTTTTTCAGTTCTTGAAAATCCATCTTTTGTAATGCTTTACAAATGTTCGTCGCCACTTCTTTTGGAGTTGCTGCAGTGGCTGCGTATGCACTCGTTATCAAAACAGATAAACTCATGCTAATTAGTAATTTTTTGTTCATGTATTTTCCTTGTATGCTATTATATATTAATTAATTAAACTACTAAAGTATTCTTTTAACTCTTCTTCACTTTTAAGCCCGCTAAACCTTTTAACTTCTTTGGCGTTCTTATACATAACAAAAGTTGGGATGCCATGTATCTTGTAAAATCTAAACGCTAGTTTTTGCTGTACTTTGTTCATATCTGTCGTAACATCATAAAAGTGGATACCAGGGAACTCTTTTTTTACTTTTTCAAAGATTGGTTTTTCTTTTGTACACGTTGGACACCATTTTGCAGAAAAAAGTAGAACTACTTTATTTCCTTTGGCTATATCGTCTTTTGCCTGTTGTGAAATATCTTGCAGATATAATTTCCAAATTGTAAAGGTGATGATAAGAATGATGACTGTGAAAATTGAGACGACTTTAGCAGAGAACATACTGCTCCTTTTTTCTTTTTATTATAAGATAATTTTGCTTTGCTAAAAGAAAAATCAAACTGTAGTTATCCCTTTTGTTTTAGATATAATTCTACTAAATAAAGCAGGGACAAATACTTAATGAATTTTTTATCAAAAGAGGCTCCACTTCAAGAGTCTATCTCTACTATGAAGAGAGTTTTAGCTGATGTCGGTTGTGAGATAGTTTTTCAAGAACAAAAAAATCCTCTCACGCATTGCTACTCAGTCAACCTTAGCTCAAAAGAAGCGCCAAGACATATTTACTCAAATGGCAAAGGTGTACTGAGTGATGCTTCACAAGCAAGTGCTTTGGGTGAGTACATAGAACGTCTACAGACAAACAACTTCTTTATAGACTTTCACCTTCCACAAAGAAAATACTACCCCGATGAAGCTGCGTTTAGTTTTGATGAAAAATATCTCAGTGATGAACTTATGCAGATCTATAATCCAGATGGCAATCTCTCGCCTGAAGATTTAGTAGATTTTAACAGTGACTATGAAGATAAGATTGTTTGTCTCCCTTTTATAAAACAATCAACACAAGAAAAGACTTACATTCCTTTAAATATTTTAAGTAATCTCTATGTCAGTAATGGTTTAGCAACAGGCAACACACCCCTAGAAGCAAAAGTCCAATCTTTAAGTGAGATATTTGAACGATACGCAAAAATGCAAATCATAAAAAATGGTTACGCTTTGCCAAAATTTCCTGATGCCATTGTAGAAAAGTTCCCAAAAGTATATGAAGATGTTATAGCTCTGCGTAAACTTGGCTACATTGTAGAAGTCCTTGATGCTTCGCTTGGAGGAGAGTTTCCTGTGACTGCCATCTCTCTTATCAACCCTAAAAATGCGACTTTATTTGTCTCTTTTGGTGCACATCCCATACTTGAAGTTTCACTAGAGAGAACTATGACAGAGCTTATGCAAGGACGTTCTTTGAAGAATCTTGATAATTTTGAAGTACCTACTTTTGATATGAGTCTTGTCGCTGACAGCTTTAACCTTGAGTCACATTTTATAGATTCAAATGGTAAAATTGGTCTACCTTTTTTAAGTAAAAAGAAGAGCTTTGCTTATACTGCGTTTGACTATCAAGGAGACTCCACACAAGATGAGTACAACTATCTCACAAATATTTTAGAAAAGATGAATAAAGAAATGTATGTCAGAGAGTATGATTATCTAGGGTTTTATTCTTGTCAAATCATAGTGCCAAGTATCTCAGAAGTCTATCCTATAGATGATCTTATCTACAACAACAAAAACAACGCAAAACCCATACGAGATATGATTTTAAACTTTAAAGACTATGATCCCCAAGAGATTATGATACATATCGAATCTCTTGAAGATTCACTTAATGTTGAAAAGTACATCGGTGTTATCTTTGAGGAAAACTTTAGCATGGGAGAGTTTAAAGCACAAACTTTACTGCGTTTAGGTGAGTATGATGAAGCTTTAGAACTTTTAGAATACGGTACAAACAAGCTTGGTCATCTTGTCGTAGAACTCGCAAGAATGCAAGAGATGGAACTTGATTTTGCAGATTATAAAGATGCTTTATCTCATCTTTTTACACAAGAGCAAGTGCATAAAGCATTAGGTATTTTAGATGGTAGTGATTTTCTTATAAACACAACACTCCATCAAGATTATCACAATATGCTCATACTTTACGACAAACTAGAGAGAAAAAAATGTCAAATGAAATAAACCTTACACTCAAACCTGATTTTGTAGAACAGATTAAAAATGGCTACCCTTTACTCTTAAAAGAGTTCATAACAGACTGGAGCAAGGTCACACAAGAAGGTACGATTATAAACCTACGTGATAAAAAGAACAAATTTGTCGCTAAAGCTTACTATGGCATACAAAACAAAGGTCATGGCTGGGTTCTTTCACTCAATGAAAAAGAAATAATAGACAAAGAATTTTTCAAGCGTAGATTAAACGCAGCGATAGAGTATCGAAAAGAGTTTTATGCAGATAAGCAGACTACTGCGTTTAGAGTTGTTAACGGAGAGGGTGACGGGCTTCCGGGATTCACTGTGGATTATTTTGAAGGCTATTACCTCTTTACTTGGTACAGCATCGGAATCTACACACTCAAAGAACTTATACTCGATGCTTTTAAAGAGAGTGTTCAGTGCACAGGGATTTATCAAAAAAAACGCTTCGATACAAAGGGAATGTATCTTGATGATAAAGATGACTTTATCTACGGAGACAGAGCACCTGAGCCACTTTTGGTCAAAGAAAACGGTGTAAACTTTGCCATCTACCTTGATGATGGTGCTATGGTTGGGGTTTTTCTCGATCAAAGAGAAGTAAGAAAAGCCATTCGCGACAAATACGCAAAAGATAAAACTGTTCTCAACACCTTTTCATACACTGGCGCTTTTTCCGTATTTGCCGCTGTCGGAGGAGCGAAGAGTACTACAAGTGTGGATCTGGCTAAACGCAGCTTAACAAAAACTACGGAGCAGTTTAGTATCAACGCTATAGATTTATCAAAACAAAAGATTATCGTTGAAGATGTCTTTTTATATTTCAAGTATGCTGTAAGAAAAAAACTGCTTTTTGATATGGTAGTCGTAGACCCACCAAGCTTTGCGCGTTCTAAAAAACATACTTTTAGTGCAAACAGAGACTATGTGAAACTTCTCAAAGAAGTGATACAGATAACAAACAACGGAGGTATCATCGTAGCTTCCACAAACGCAGCAAATTTTAGTATGATGACTTTTCGAGGGTTTATTGATAAAGCATTTAAAGATTTAAAACTGAGATATAAAGTCTTGGAGAGTCATTCTCTGCCAAAAGATTTTCGTGTGCCAGAGAAATTTAAAGAGAGCGACTACTTAAAAGTAGTCTTTATAAGAAAGATAAAATCCTAAGCACTAAGGATTTTATCTACTGCTTTTTCAAAGTTTTCCAAATCTAGATCAAACTCTTCTATTGTCTCTTTTGCAACACAGAGAGACTCTTCCGTGATCTCACCATTTGGCATTACTGCTTCACGAACAGCTTTTAGCTGTGCTGCAGCGCGTTGTTCATCAGGGTTTGTTCCCTCTGGATCATCACTAAAACGAATGAGATGAACGGTATCTGCATCAAAGTTCCATTTGTGAAAAAGTGTTGCTGTTACATCTGTAGTTTGCGCACCACAGGCAGTTTTTTCTGCTTGAGAGATATCTTCTCCGCTCATTAACGCCATCTCAATGATACCAACTTTATCATCATCTATCAATGTTTTAGCAATGATAACACGTCCCAAGTCCACTAAAAATGCAGCAGGTGCTAAAGTAGCAAGACTTTTTGACTCTGTTCTGATAAGCCAGTTAAGCATTAGTGAAAGTTGTCTGTCACATGCAAGTGCAAACTCCTCTTTTGTCATTCCATACGGAGATAAATCAATCTTAAAATTATCAACAGCACTTCCAAGTGCAAAACTTCTGATAGCATCTTTACCAAGTAGTGCAACAGCCTGTTTTACACTTGTAATCTTATTTTTCAATCCATAAGCTGGAGAGTTCACCAAACGTAAAATATTTGCAGTTAAAATAGGATCTTTTTCTATCGCTTTTTGCATATCTTCAAGTGTAGAATCCGGATTATTATAAACACGTTCAACAGCCTGAACAGATTCCGGAAGCGGTGGAATATTGTCAATATTTTCTAAAAGAGTTTTTGTCATACTTAATACCTTTTTATATTTGTAAATTAATTGTAGTGCAAGTCATATAAATTAAGCATATAAGCCTGAAAAAATAGGTAAAATAGCTAAGATTGTTTACTCTCGTAACAATTCCTAAGCCTTCTCAAGTTTAAAATAACCTAAATAGTTTTTTATCGTCCGACCTGAATTGACCCAACTCTCGATTCCCCCACTCAGATTTACGACATTTTTGAAGCCTAAATCTTGTAATGTTTTA
>NZ_JALSKT010000060.1 GCF_026988655.1 Sulfurimonas sp.
TCCTGAAAATTTAGCATCGTTAAAGATATTAACACCATCTGCCGCACTAGCACTTACACTTAATCCACCGATTATTAATGGCAATGTTGCCATTGAGAGTAACATTTTTTTCATTTTTTTTCCTTTGATTTCGAGATAGTCATCTCTACAAAAAGTAACGAATTAATCTTTGCAGAGATGACTATTATGTTTTAATTTGTTTTTCTTGTAAAATAGATAAAGAGACCGAGCGTAACTATAAGTATGCCAACACCACTGATAAGATAAAGTGCATACAACATCTGATGATAATCAGCTATCGCAATTTTAAATACTACCATTAAGGATTCAATAAGTAGAGCAATGATAATAGTGATAGAAAATTTCACTAAAACTTTATACTCTGTGTTGCTATTTTTTGCGTAACTTTTAAAAACAACTTCTTGTTCCATAATTGTTTTTGCTAAATCAAAGATTGCTAATCCTAGCGTTATAGCGATGACAGGTTTAAAAATGGATTCTATCGAAAGTGCTAGTTGTGTAAAAATAGAATTAAATATATCAAAGAGTGCATAACCTACTGTAAAAAGAGCAAGTATCATCAAGATACCAGCTGTTAATGTATAAAAAGACTTATTAATGAAATTAAATTGCTTTTGTATTTCAATTAATCCTAGTCTTTGTAATAGTTTTGCAAGATCAAAATCTAAAAAATATATTTTTCCGTTTTCTTTTTTTGCAACAGTAATACAGGTTACACGAGTTGCTGAACTCACATATGGTTTAGATACCGATACTTCTTTGCTACTGATATTTAATTTTGAAATTAGATACTCCCTACTCATTCCAATCTCTGTTTGTATCGCTTTATCTCTATATATATTTGAGGATGTTTGCAAATAGCTTTTTTCATCACAAACATATATTAAATCTAAAGATGGAAATACATCAAATAATTCTTCAAAAAGGTTACTCTCTTTATCACTCAAACTACCTACATTTTTAATTGTTTCATTCAGAAAATTTTCTATAACATTGGCGTTGTTGTTATAAGTATCCATAAATTCTTGCATATTTTTTCCTTGCTAACGAAGAACTATTCATCCTCTTTTGCGAATTTTTCATATAAGAAACTGAGGACTGCTTCACGGCATCGTATGTATTCAGGGTTATGTTGCAGAGCAACTCTATCTCGAGGTCTTGGAAGATTTACTTCTAAAATTTCGCCAATAGTTGCAGATGGTCCATTTGTCATCATAATAACTCTGTCACTTAGTAATACGGCTTCATCAATATCATGCGTAATGATAATTACAGTATTTTTAACTTTTTCTTGAATACGCATTAAATGCTCTTGTAAGTTGGCTCGTGTGAGACTGTCAAGTGCACCAAATGGTTCATCCATAAGCAAAATTTTTGGTTTAATCGAAAGTGCCCGGGCAATTCCGACACGCTGTTTCATTCCACCACTTATTTCATCTGGTAGTTTGTCTTTTGCCTGATCAAGGTTTACCATGGAGATAAACTTTTCAACACGTTCTCGTAGCTCTTGTGAAGAAAGTTCTGGCATAACTTTCTTTACAGCCATTTCTATATTTTGATATACACTAAGCCATGGCAATAATGAGTGGTTTTGAAAGACTACGGCTCTTTCAGGACCAGGACCTTTGACCTCTTTATCTTCTAGAAAAATATTTCCATTTGTTTGTGCATCAAGTCCGGAAATCATGTTAAGTAAAGTACTTTTTCCACACCCACTATGTCCTATAATAGATACAATTTCATTTTCTTTGATGTTAAGATTGACATCTGTAACGGCTACATAGGGATCTTTTCCAGGTATTGGGAAAACTTTTTCAATGTTTTCTAGATGTAAAAATTTATCATTCATTATGCTCTTCCTTTGTTTGTATAGTCAAAATAGTTTGAAATTTGATTCATCATCATGTCAAGAATCCATCCAACGACACCAACGATGATGATACCAATGATAATATTTGGATAATTTAAGTTGTTATACTCATCCCAAATCCAAAATCCAATACCGATACCTCCCGTTAACATCTCTGCTGCTACAATAACAATCCATGCAATACCTAAAGAGAGACGCATTCCTGTAAACATATAAGGAACTGCAACTGGCAATATGATTTTAAAAACTTGTTCCATTGGCGTAAAGCGTAACACTTTTGCCACGTTCATATAATCTTCACTAACGTTTTTAACACCTAGTGCGGTATTAATAATTATAGGCCATATCGAAGTTACAAATATAGTAGCAATAGCTGTAAAATTAATATCTTGAAATATTAATAAAAACAGAGGTAACCAAGCAAGTGGTGAGACTGGTTTTAATATTTGTATAATAGGGTCAAAAGCATATTGTGCATTTTTACTCATACCAATGAGCAAACCAAAAGGAACTCCGATTAAAATTGCTAAGGCAAAACCACCAAATACACGTTTAAGGGATTCCGCTACTTGCCAAAATAAACCTTTATCATCTTCATTATTTACGTAAAAAGGGTCTGTTAGTACACCTTCAAGTTCATCCCCATCACTGTTCACACCACCAAACGCAGCCACATACGTATCTGCAGGTGTTGGAAGATTTTCAACAATATGTGCCAAGCCGTTCCATAATTGTATAATAACGAATAATACGACTATTGGGAGCAGTAGTTTTTTTAAAATTTCACTTTTCATTCTATTCCTTTATTTATTTTTATATTTAGAAGTGCCTAGTCTTTACCTAAGGAGAATTTTAAAAAAATGATTTTTTTTACTAGACACTTCTAAATATAAGACAGATCTTTTATTATCTATCTTATATATTTTTAGATTATTTTGTAACAAATTTTGGATCAGCACAACCAGCTGGTCCATAGTTACATTCATATTCTGGTTGTACAGTTTTGAGTGTACCCTCCCATGTGTTGAGAGCTTTGAGCTCTTTTTGTGTTACTTTTGGGTGAGTCACTTTAAAATTATAAATATACTCTACTGCGTAATTAGGGTCATAGACTTTTCCATCCATAAATTTATTATATTTTTGTACACCATCTTTTTTCCATGGAGATTGAGGAATTTTATATCCAATTTCTTTTGCAACTTCAGCAAAAAGGTCTGGTCTATAAACAGACTCTATTGTCTTTTTCATATCAACTGCTTTGTTGAGCTGTCCCCATCTATACATTTGTGTAATAAACCACATTCCATGAGAATAAAATGGATAAGCGGCATAATCATTTGCAAAAACATTAAACATAGGGTTTGGTACAGATTTGTCACCTTTTACATACTGAAAAGTTCCTGTCATAGATTTCTCCAAGACTTTTACTGGTGCATATACATACTGCTTTTTGCTTAATATTTTAGCAGCTTCTTTTCTATGTTCCCAACTTGTATCTAGCCACATTTGTGCTTGAATGATTGATTTCATCACGGCTTTAGTTGTTTCGGGATATTTTTTTACAAAATCAGCTCTTGCTTGAAGCACTTTTTCTGGATTGTTATTCCAAATATCGTAATTTGTAACTAAAGCACTTCCTTTTTTTGCCATAACAATTCTTTCATTCCAAGGTTCTCCAACACAATATCCTGCAATATTCCCTGCGATAAGGTTTTGTGGCATTGTTGGTGGTGGAAAAGGTTTGATTGTTGTATCACGATCAGGATCGATCCCGCTTGCTGCCATCCAGTATCGTATCTCATAGTTATGTGTTGAAAATGGACCAACCATACCAAAACTAAGCGGTTGATATTTTGAACCTTCTTTATTTTTACGTGAGTCTATATATTTTTTTAGTGATTCGCTTGTTACAGGTCTCTTTTTTGGGTTAAGTCCGTATTTTGTCATATTCTTGACTAGTTTATTACCAAAGGTGATTGCATTTCCATTGTAATCTAAACTCAATAGTGCCTCAAGATGAGCATTACCCATAACGCCTAGTGTTGCGGCGATTGGCATCCCTGCTAGTGCATGTGAAAAATCATACTGCCCATTGATAACTTTTTGTTGAATACCCGGCCAACCAGCACCCTCTTTAATAACTCTTACATTTAAGCCATTTTTTTTGAAAAAACCTTTCTCTTTTGCAATAACAATTGGAGCACAGTCTGTTAATGCAATAAAACCAATATTTACATTTTTCTTTTCTAAATCAGCCATTAATGAAGAAGCAACTATTGATATACCTATTCCTAAACCTACAATTTTCTTTAGCATTTTCAATCCTTAAAATTTTACTTATTAATGTTACGAAAGAATTATATCAGTTAAATGCTTTTATGATATACATTTGATTGTATAAAAAATAGGCAACTGTTTTAATGATATATAAAATGATAAAATATCATCTCCATTGAAAAATAAATTTTTCATAACATATGAGATTTATGTAGGGGTGTTTTCTTTCATTCTACATTTATGATTCTGAGTATTTTTGGAGTGCAAACAGACTCTTCCTTGATTGTATTGCAAGGCAAAAAGTATCTTGCTTGTTTTGATATGCTAGATAAAGAATCAAATATGATATAGTTACATATAAGGTTGTAAAGATGAATTACCAAGAAATACTTGACGAAATAGCACAAGATATACGACCATTGTTGAGTGAGGGAAAGGTGGCTGATTATATCCCTGCTTTAGCTGAGGTAAAGAAAGAACAGTTTGCCATGACACTAACACTTTTTGATGGGACTCAAATAAGTACAGGATGCAGTGAAAAACTTTTCTCAATTCAGAGTATTTCAAAAGTTTTTACATTTACGCAGGCTTTAAAATATTATGGGGTAGAACTTTATAAGCGCATAGGAAGAGAGCCTTCAGGTAATCCTTTTAATTCTCTTGTACAGCTAGAATATGAACATGGAAAACCAAGAAATCCTTTTATAAACGCAGGAGCTATTAATGTTACTGATGCCTTAATCTCGTCAGCTGGAGAGCGAGCGTATGAGAATCTTCTGACCTTTATCCAATCCATAGCGAATGACAAAACAATAACTTCAGACAATAGAGTCGCAACATCGGAAATGCAACATGGGTATAGAAATCTAGCTTTGGCAAATTTGATGAAGAGTTTTGATAATCTTCATAATGATACAGATGAAGTGGTGAAAACCTATTTTAAACATTGTGCCATTGAGATGAATACACAAATGCTCTCACGCTCTATGCTTTATCTTGCAAATTATGGACGTGATCCTCTGAGTAATCAAGAATACATCTCAAAAGAACAGGCAAAGCGGATAAACGCAGTAATGCTAACTTGTGGGCATTATGATGCTTCGGGAGATTTTGCTTATAGAGTTGGATTGCCTGGAAAAAGTGGGGTAGGTGGTGGCATCGTTGCTGTTGTTCCTAAACAAATGGGCATCTGTGTCTGGTCTCCGGGACTTAACGCTCAGGGAAACTCTCTTGTTGGCACCAAAGCCCTTGAGCTTTTTACAACACGTACAGGTCTTTCTATTTTCTAATATGCAAAAGATACAATTACCTATATTTCAAGTTTTAGATCAACTCAAAGATGCATTGACGCAAAATAATAAAGCTATCTTGCAAGCACCTCCTGGTGCAGGAAAAAGTACTATGGTTCCCATCTCTTTGTTAGATGAAGCTTGGCTTGAGAAAAAAATGATAATCATGCTCGAACCTAGGCGGGTTGCGGCTCGTATGGTTGCTAGGCAAATGGCAAAACTTTTAGGTGAAAAACTTGGTGAGCGTGTGGGGTATCAAGTCAAGATGCAGAGTGTTAAAAGCCATAAAACGCAGATACTTGTTGTAACAGAGGCAATTTTAGTGCGGATGATTCAGTCTGATGAGACACTTTCCGGTGTTGCCCTCGTCATTTTTGATGAATTTCATGAACGAAATATTTATAGTGACCTCTCATTAGCTCTTGCTTTGCAAGTACAAGACATCATCCGAGAAGATTTAAAAGTGCTTATCATGTCAGCGACGCTAAACGCAGTAAAACTATGTGAACTTCTTGGTGATGTTCCTGTGATTACTTCTGAGGGTAAAAGTTATGATGTTGCGATGCATTATCTTGACATAAAAACAAAACAGCCAGATGCTAAAACACTTCATACGGCTACGCTAAACGCAGTAAAGCATGCCTATAACAATGATAGAGGTGACATTTTAGTCTTTTTAGCTGGTGTGCGTGAGATTCAAAAATTGCAGACTGCTTTAAACGCAGTGATAGACTTAGATGAGAGTGTTGTGTTGCCCCTTTATTCTGCTTTGGAAAAAAAGGAGCAGGATTTGGCATTAGAGCCTTTAGAGAAAAGAAAAATTATTCTTGCAACAAATATAGCACAAACTTCTTTGACTATTGCAGGAGTTCGGGTTGTAATAGATAGTGGAGTTGAAAAACTTGCATCGTATAATACAGCTTCAGCTATGAATCATCTTGATTTAGCTTTTATCTCTAAAGACTCCGCTACACAAAGAGCAGGGCGAGCAGGAAGAACAGCGAACGGGAAATGCTACAGACTTTGGCATGAGAGTAAGATCTTACAAGAGAGTACAAAACCAGAAATTCTTCGCTCAGATTTGAGTGCAACACTTTTAGATTTGGCTTTATGGGGTGTGGAGGATTTTAAAGAATTGCAATGGATGGATATTCCTAGTCAAAAGAGTATTGACGCTGCAAAAGAAGTACTACAAGAGTTGCAAATGTTAGATGAAAATTTTAAGATTACTGCGTTTGGTAAAGATGCACTTTCACTTGGTGTGCATCCGAGGTTTGCTTATATGATACTCAAAGCAAATGATTTTGCTTATGCTTATGAAGCATCGCTTCTTTGTGCGATTTTAAGCGAGAAAGAGATACTTAAAGCTGCGTTTAGAGAGAGTGATCTTGCTACTCGTTTCATCTTGCTATATGAAAAAGAGTTTGATAATGCACATCTGAATCGCTTTAGAGCCAAAGAGGTACTCAAACAGGCAGAATTTTTCTATAAAAAGCTTCAAAAGATAAAAAAAGTTAAGCAAAGAACAAAGCCATTTTCACAAGAAATGTTAGGAGTTTTACTTTTGTTGGCATATCCGGATAGATTAGCAAAACAAAGAAGCAAAGATGATAACCGTTATATACTTTCAAATGAAAAAGGGGCGATACTACATTTTGAAGAGTCCCTTTTTAATGAACCCTATCTTGTGGTAGCCAAGTTATTTGCAAAATCCCATGAAAGTATCATCAACGGGGCAGTTCGCATAGATGAACAATACTTAGAAAAGTATTTTTCTCATTTGATTGAAACAAAGGAGACTATACTTTTTAATAAGGAGACACAAAAAATAGAAATACGTCAAAACAGATACTTTTTAAAACTTCTTCTTGACTCCAAGCCAATGCCAAGTTCTGCTGTGCATGATTATAAAAAACTTTTTTTAGAGTTACTAAAAAGTGAAGGCTTAGATATGCTTCATTGGAGTAAAAAGGCTATAAGCCTTCGTCAAAGAGTTGCGTTTATCAATCTTCATATGCAAGGCAAAATAGCAAATTTAAGTGATACTGCGTTGCTTGAGAATTTAGATCTTTGGCTGGCTCCTTACATTGAGGGTATTAAAAGTATAAAGGCATTGCAAAGTCTTGATATGTATAAAATTCTGCTTTATTCTCTTTCGTGGCAAGAACAACAAGAGTTAGACAAGCTTGCTCCAATGAGTATTAAAGTCCCTAGTGGTTCAAATATTTTCATAGATTATACAGAGCCAAACAAACCTTCTTTATCTGTTAAAATTCAAGAAGTTTTTGGTCTGAATGAAACACCGAAGATTCTAAACACAGTGGTTCCACTACAGATTCAATTACTTTCACCTGCGATGCGACCTATACAAATTACCTATGATTTGAGGAGTTTTTGGGAAAATTCTTATGCTGAGGTAAGAAGTGAGCTTAGAGGAAAGTATAAACGTCACTACTGGCCAGAAAATCCCTTTGAGGCAGTAGCAACAAGTAAAACGAAGAAAAATATGTAATCTAAGCGAGACTTAACAGTGGAGTAAGTTCTGAGAAAACGACTGCACGTTTTGAGATGTCACTTGCTAACATTTTTTCAAGGAGTATGCTGATATTTTCATCGATGTCTGGTACTAGTTTTTGAATACTTTGTAGTTTTTCTCTTGGATTTTCATTTGTAAATCTGCTATAAGCAGAGTAAGGCTCTTGTTTTGCAAGGGCAAAATAAATTTTTCGTCCAAGTTCAAAGAGTTCAAACTCCTCATTTTTACCAGTTTTAACAACTTTGTTAATATCAAAGTCTATGCTTATATTTTTTGCTCTGAGATAAGCTTGTAATTGCATATAAAAACCAATGTAAGCATGAGAATATTCTCTTAATACCCTATCGTGAAAATTTTCAAAAGATTCATTTTTTAAACGCAGCTTTTTATACTCAAGCATGAGCGTTTCGACAAAGTAGCGTGCAAATCGCAGTGGGGCAGATTTGATAACGGTGTAACCATTTTTACCTTCACTGACAATCTTGCCTCCGATGGTAATATGAACACCATCTTCAGTTGTGCCATTTACTTTAGCTTTACAACCCTCAAATCCTATGTCACCTATCTCATGTGTTCCACAGCCTTTCACACAGGCTGACCAGTACATTCTTACTCGACCAGATTCTAGTGGAACCGCCGTGCCTAAATATGTAGACATTGCGATGGCATCTTCTTTGTTCTCAATAACACCAAAAGAGCAGTGTTTTGTTCCGGCACAAGCAACAATGTTGTTAAAGTAAGGAGTATTTACATTTTTATATTTGTTGAAAAATTCATTTTGTAAAAATGTATTTGTATCTTTTACACCTAAAATATAAATATTTTGCTCAACACTAAATCTGATTTCTCCATTACCATGCTCTTCACTTAATTGGGCTACTTTGATAAGCTCACTTCCTGCGAAAATTCCTGAGGGGACAATGACTTGTACTCCAAAAGAGCCATCACGAAGTTGGACTTTTCCATGTTCTGAGTCTACTGGATTTATTTGTGTCATAGTCTCGCCAGCACTTGCAAAATCAATGCTTGCAACCTCACGAATCGCTGCAGCAATCTCAGGCATTCCGACAGCGTCGATAAGGAAGTGAAGTCTATTTTTATTTCTATTGTCTCTAAAACCATACTTCTTAAATATTTCGACAAGTGCACCATAGGCCTTTAAAACCTCTTCTTCATTTGCTAAAAAGATGTCAGCATTCTTGGCAATCATTCCGACTCTACCACCAAGGAACATATTGTAGCCATAGATTCCATCTTTTTGTGCAAGAACTAAAGAACAATCATGTCCAAAAATATTACATCTATTTGCAAGTGAACCTGAAATTCCAGTATTGAACTTTCTTGGAAGTGTAGAAATCCACTCTGGATTTTTTAAAAAGCTCTCTTCAATTTTTTTTAGCAGAGAAATAGAAGGAAGTACATTATCAAAGCCATCTTTGTCGAGTGGATCGGTTACGATATTTCTAAAGTTATCTACGCCTGTTTGGTAAGAAGTAAGTCCAACTTCTTCAAGTCCATGTAAAATTGCAGGCATATCTTCAATATTTATAAATCGTAATTCAATTTGTGCTCTTGTTGTAATGTCAATATAGTCTTGACCAAACTCTTTTGCGATTTTTCCGATTTTTCTTGCCTGCATCGCATTGAGATGGCCACCTTTTACTCGAACACGCATCATAAACTGTTTAGGCGTTAATCCATCTTTATCAAAGATGCCAAAACATTTAAGAAAATATTTTTTATCTTCATCTGGAATTGAATCATATCCTGCTTTGGCATATTCAGCTATTTGTTCAAAAGCTTGCATAGGATCTTTAAGCTCTTTTACTTTTTCAATTTTATTTACTTTTTTACTTCTAGCTTCGTATGCTTTTTCTAATATTTCTATTTGCAAAATATTCTCCATTATTTAATTATATTCTTCCACCGGCAGCAACACCCCAAGTAGTTCTCCATCTAGTTTTTACTAGTGAAATACCCATGATAGCTACAAGAACAACACCTGCAAAGATCATGAATCCTGCAGAGTAACCATCAAATGCACCTTTACTCCAACCAAGCGTTTTAATAAGTGCTGTACCACCAAGTCCACCAGCAGCTCCAATGATACCTGTCATAATTCCTATATCTTTACCAAATCTTTGTGGTACAAGTTGAAACACTGCTCCATTTGCCATACCAAGGTTAGCCATGATAAGAAAAAGTACAACGATTGCTACCCAAAACGGTAGAACAATTGTTGCATTAAGGATTGCAAGTAAAGCAACAGTTCCAAAGAAAAAGTAGAGTGATTTTACTCCACCAAGCTTATCTGCTACTGCTCCACCTACTGGTCTTAATACTGCACCAGCAAAGATAGTAAGTGCTCCAAAGTAACCTGCGATTACTTTTACATTTGGTTCATTGAAGACATCCATACCAAAACTACTCATATCAGCTTGGTACGTGTTCATAAGATAAACTTTCATGTACCCTGCAAATCCAACAAATCCACCAAAACTTACAGCGTAGAAAAGGTTAAACCACCATGTGTCTTTATCTTTTAGAAGTTTACCATAATCTTTAAGTTTTTTAGGACGTGGGGTGTAAACCTCTTTTGGTGCATCTTTAGCTAAGAAAATGTACGTGATAAAAATTAAAGTTGATAATGCTCCACCAACTAGGAAAACTGCTTGCCATCCCCAAATCTCTGCAATTTTTGGAGCAAAAAGAAAGTCTATAACAACACCAATATTTCCAGCACCGGCAATACCAAGAACAACACCTTGGAGTTTTGGTGGATACCATTGACCTGCTTGTGGTAGTGCTACTGCAAATGATGCTCCCGCAAAACCTAAACCAACAGCAACAACAAGAAGTTCATTGTATGAAATATGTTCACCTCTAAAATAAGCATAAAATAGAACTGAAATAACAACGCCTTGTGCCATTAATGCTGTTTTTTTAGCACCAAACTTATCAACACCAAACCCGAGTAAAATACGTAGAAGTGCTCCTGCTAAAATAGGAATAGAAAGTAGGGTTGCTTTTTGAGAAGGGTTCATAACAAAACCACTGACAGCGTGTAGTGATTCACTTAT
>NZ_JALSKT010000061.1 GCF_026988655.1 Sulfurimonas sp.
AGAGTTATTTCTTCTTTATATCTACTGGAATTTCGATGACAAAAGTTGTTGATCCATCATGACTACTTACAGAAATAGAACCGCTAAATTGCTTTTCTACAATCATTTTTGACATATACAAACCTAAGCCTGTGCCATTTTTTCCTTTTGTACTCATGTAAGGTTCAAATACTTCAAGTAATATTGTCTTATCTATCCCACCAGCATGATCTTTGATGGAGATTTTCACTCTCTTGTCTTTCACTTCACAAACTACACTAATATCTTTGAGACTTTGCGATGAAGCTGACTGATAAGCATCAATAGCGTTATTTATAATATTTAAAAGCACTTGAATAAGTTCATTTGTATAAGTGTTTAGTACAAGTTCCTCTTCACATTCTACTTTTATAACAATATTATTTTTTTTCAGTCTTGGTGTAATAAAATTGATGACTTTTTGCATCACTTCATTAAACTTCACAGCTGTTGCTTCTTTGTTGGGATGAAAGTATGTTTTAAAATCATCAATAGTATTTGAGAGATACACCATCGTTTGGTTGATGTTTTCTAAAGTTTTAAGTAACTCTTCTTTTTCAACCTTTTGTCCAACCATATCTTTGAGTTGTATATTTGAAATTTGCAAAGTAATCATATTTAATGGTTGTCTCCACTGATGTGCTATCATACTTATCATCTCACCCATGACTGCCTGTTTGGATTGTCTTGTTAGTATCTCATCTTTTTTTATCAACTCATTTACTTTTTCTTGAACAGTGGCTTCAAGTGAGTCATTTATCTCTCGTAACTCTTTTGTTTTGTTATCAACTAACTTTTCTAGTTCAAGATTAAATCTTTTGAGTTTTCTTTGATAATACGCCATGATTAAGAAGATAAGAGACATAATTCCTAGAGTAATCCACATCAAAGAGTAATCAACTGTTTTTTGATATCTTGATATTTTCCAACTCTGTTCAATATTTTTTATGTCGCTAGGCTCTATCGCATCTATCCCTTTTTCAAGGATGCTATATAATTGAGTTTCATCTTCTTGCAATCCTATGCTTACAGGCATAGGATTGTCTTTTGCTAAAAAACCATTTATTTTTAGTTTGGAGTATCCATATTTATCAATGATATAATCAGCCTTTAAGTCAACAGAAATAAGCCCATACACTTTATTTGAAAGAACTTTTTTTACCATTTTTTCTTCATTAGGTTCTACTTCAATGTTGAGATAAGGATAGAGATACATAAGATGATCTTTATATGATTCCAGCCTTGTTATTAAAACCTTGTTTTTTAAATCACTTGGATTTCTGACAAAAGATTTATCAGGTTTACTTATCAAAGTAAAAGTAACTTCTGTAAATGGCTTTGTTGGCTTGAGCGTTTTATAGCGTTTGTCTCTAGTAGCATATATAGCTAATATGTCACACTTTTTTGAAGATAGCAGATCCTCTAACTCTTCTTCAGAACTACTTTTAACAGGTTTAAAATCAAGATAGGTCTTCTTACTTAGCTCTTTATAAAATTCCGCAATCATACCCACCATCTTACCATTTGACACACCTTCAATGGGGAACTGCTTTGGATGTAAACAGACTCTAACACTTGGATGTGTATCAATATATTCAAAATCTTTATTAGTAAACTTTAAACTTTCTTCTTTCTTTTTAAAAACAAAATTGCGCAGTTCTCGTTCTGAGTCAAGGTTGTGATTTTTTTGAAAAATTCTATACTGCTTGTTTAAAAAGTTCATATCAACAGAACCAACATCATAGATAAATGGCAAAATAAGTTTATCTATAGCATCTGCTTCATATCTCAAATCTTTAATAGAGATATGAGGTGCATATTTTTTATGAATAATTTCAATAATTTCATCTTTATGCTCTAAAGCATACTGCCATCCTCGTATGGAAGCATCCCTAAATGCAGTAGCTCTTTTTTCGTGATGTAGAATTTCATTCTTGGATGTAAACAACTCTTCTTGCAGGGAAAAAGTGTTCTCATTTGAGGGGTCAAGAATATTATACTTTACCCCTAATTCATCAAGTTTATATGGTTGATCTGAAATATATGCTGTCATGGCATCAACTTTGCCTTGTACAAATTCTTTTACCCTAAAAGTGTGTTGAACCAAAATAAGATCATCACAGGTAATCTGGTGTCCATTAAAATAAGGTTTAAAATTTAACTCCAAATCTTTTCTACTTGAAGCCATCACACGCTTAGCTCTAAGGTCTTCAACTCTTTTAATCTCTGGTTTTGTAATAAGCACTAAAGCAGAACGTTTAAAAAATGAAGCAAGTAACACAACAGGCTTACCCCGCATATACTCAAGTAAAGTATTCGAGTTATAAACCCCATAAGTTGCTTTTCCTGATACGACATTTCCAATAATATCAATGTCATTTTCATACTCTTTCAATGTCACATCTAAGCCAGCATCACGATAAAAGCCTTTCTCTTTTGCTGCTATAAATCCAGCAAATTCAAACTCATACTTCCAATGAAGTTGTAGGGAAACTTTTTCTAATTTCGTGTGTAATCTTTCATCAACAATAGTATAGGCATTGAGTATGCCACTATAAAAGATAACAAATAAAACTATTCCTCGCATCTATTCTCCATTTAAAGTTTTTAATACAGTTTCAAAATCACCTTGAATTACTTTTGCACTATGCGCTATCATAAGGTTCACTGGATTGGAAAAATCTTCTATAAAACGGTTTTCATTATCCCAAAACATACCATTTTCTTCTCTTTTTTCTTCGGCAGAAAAACTCTCGATATACTCTTTTGTTTCTTGCATGTATCCATAGACTTCTTTGCCTATTCCATAGCCATAACCACATTCCCAAACAGTTCCACTATCAGGTTCTTTTCCTCGAAAAGCATTGAGATTTGCAACAATTATATCACTCTCTTGAATCATTTTCACATTAGCCTTGAAAATATCTGTAGCTATTTTATGTTTTGGCTGTGAAAAATCAACCACATTATCTAATGGATACAGACCAATATAGCCATACTTTTCACATAAAGAAACAAGTTTCTTCCCTATTTCTATGGAGTTTTGCTCAAAAACATCAGGTCCTGCGATATATATTTTTTTCATAAACATCCTAAATTATTTTTTCAAATTATATCATCTTTAGATTGAATCATTTCGCTTGACATAAATTTAATACGCTAAATCAAAACTCAAGTCATTCTCAGCTTGACTGTGAATCTAGCTTTTGATTGACCGTGTAAATTTAAGCATATTATTAGAGTATTTTTCATATTCTACTAAAAATCAAATATAAAGAATAAACTTATGTCAAATAGATTACAAACAGAAGATTCCCCTTACCTACAACAACACAAAGACAATCCAGTTGATTGGTGGCCTTGGTGCGATGAAGCCTTTGTTAAAGCAGAAGCTGAAAATAAAGCTATATTTATCTCTATAGGGTACAGTTCATGTCACTGGTGTCATGTTATGGAAAAAAATGTTTTCGAAGATGAGGAGTGTGCACAAATACTTAACGAAGACTTTATCTGCATAAAAGTTGATCGTGAAGAGCGTCCAGACATTGACAAATATTACCAAGAAGTACATCTTCTTTTAAATCGTCGTGCAGGTGGCTGGCCAACAAGTATCTTTTGTACCCCACAAAACAAGCCTTTTTTTGCAGGAACTTACATTCCGCCTGAATCCAATTCAGGAAGTATTGAAGGAATGGGTTTTAAGGAGCTTACTCGTCTTATAGCAAACAAAACAAAAGAAATAGATGCAAAACTTTTTGAGAATGCTGATGAAATTGAAGGTTTTTTAAACCATATTGAGCATCCAAAAGAGGCAACTGTTTTAAAAGAGGACTTTTATAAAAATCTTCTCCTACAAGCAAAAAATAACTATGACACAAGAAATGGTGGTTTTTCTGATAAACCAAAATTTCCACAAAGTTCAACACTTTTAGCACTTATGGTTATAGACAGACTTTATAATGATGCATCTGCTAAGGCTATGGTTACAAACACACTTGAACATATGAGCAAAGGAGGAATGTATGACCTTGTGGATGGTGGTTTTTGCCGTTACAGTGTTGATGAGCGCTGGCTGGTACCTCACTTTGAAAAAATGCTCTATGACAATGCTCTTTTATGTGGTGTTTATACCGAAGCCTATCTCAGTTATGAAGATGAAAAATATCTCCGCATTGCAAGAGAGATAGCAGATTTTTGGTATAACTTTATGAGCGAAGATGATCTTTTTTACAGTGCAAGTGATGCAGATAGTGATGATGCAGAGGGCACATATTTTGTTTATAGCTACGAAGAAGTTTATACCGTCTTAGCAGAGCATGGTTATGAAGATGCAAAAGCTATGTGTGAGCAGATGAGTGTCACACACCATGGAAACTTTGAGACTAAGAATATCATTCGTTTTGAAGGTGAAATGCCTCAATGGTTTGACGAGGTTCGAGTACTCTTACAAAAGATAAGACAAAACAGAAGCTACCCTTTTATAGATAAAAAAGTGCAAACTTCATGGTCAGCTATGATGATTAACTCACTTTTTAAACTTGGTGCAGTCGATAACAATTACAAAGACAAAGCCATCAAAAGTTTAGACAAACTTTTAGAAACAATGTTTCTTGATGGTGTGCTTTATCACACAACACTCATACATAAAACACCAAAAGTTGAAGCTTTTTTAGAAGACTATGCTTTTTTAAGTCAAGCTCTCCTTACTGCGTTTAAGTACACACAAAATGAACTTTATCTCATCAATGCACAAAGATTTGCAAACAAAGCCCTTGAAGAGTTTTATGACAAAGGTTTATGGAACTTTAGCAATGGCGAATTTGCTGTAAAAGCGGAGATAACAGATAGTACATATACTAGTTCTGTCAGTATTATGATTGATACACTGATGCGTTTAGGTACGATTCTTGAAGATGAAAAATATACACATTTTGCTTTTAAAACTATGGAGTACAACTCTTATGAACTTGGACGCCGACCTATTTACTATCCATATATGCTCATCCAGGCATTACGTTATGTCAAAGGAGATAGAATCGTAAAATCGCAAGAACATAATCTTACTAACAATGCACTTGCACTTTCAAAACTCAAATATCCTTTTATAGAATTAAAAAAGAGTGAAGATCAAGATTTTATGGTTTGTGGGCAAATGAGTTGTTTTGCACACACTAGCAATATCAATGAGATAGAAAATATCATTAAAAACTCTTTTTAATCTTTATTGATTTATAATCTAATAAGAGCGAATAAAAGGAAAATGAATATGGGACATAAAAGAAATATTTTAGATGATGAGTTAACAGATGGTGCAGTACTGCAAGAGATTACGCATGAGGATAGACGAGAAAAAAAATCTCAAAATAACAAATATGACAAAAGAGATAAAGACCCACATAAAAAGCGTGTAGCAGTATGGGTTAAAGATGAAGTGTTGCAGTATGAGGATGAACTTAAAACTTTGCAAATAGAACTCCTCAAGATGCAAAACTATGTTAAAGATACGGGACAAAAAGTTTTGATGATTTTTGAAGGTCGTGATGCAGCTGGAAAAGGTGGAACGATCAAACGAATCACAGAACACCTTAATCCTCGTGGTGCAAGAGTTGTAGCGCTTGATAAACCTAGTGATAAAGAGAGAACACAGTGGTATTTTCAAAGATATGTGCAGCATCTTCCATCAGCTGGTGAGATTGTACTCTTTGACAGAAGTTATTACAATCGTGCTGGTGTTGAGCCTGTTATGGGATTTTGTACGCAGGAGGAACATAAAGAGTTTTTACACGAAGTTCCAGAGTTTGAAAAAATGCTTGTCAATTCAGATATTAAAATATTCAAATTTTATTTTTCTGTTTCAAAAGCTGAGCAAAAAAAACGTTTTGACAAACGTAGAACAGATCCACTCAAGCAGTATAAGCTCTCTCCTGTTGATGAAAAATCTCAAGGCTTGTGGGACAAGTACACGATTGCTAAATACTCTATGCTTTTAGCATCCCATACAGATCATGCTCCATGGACTATCATACGTTCAGATAACAAAAAAAGAGCGCGAGTCAATTGTATCAAACATATTCTCAACCATTTTGATTACCCTAATAAAATAAGCAAGAAAAAACTCAAAGCTGATGAGGAGATTAGAATCTTTGCCAATGATGAGATAAAACTTATGGAAACTGAGATGACACTCAAGAAAAATAATGCTTAAAGTATAAAATAATTAAATATATTTGGCTATAATTTTTCTTTAAAAGTAAAAGAGGATTATATGCTAAAAGATTTCAGAAAATTTTTCTTTATGATTAAGCTTGGTTACAAGTATATTAGAATTTTTAAAGAGACTTACTTTCACCCTTTCATAACGCTAAAATATGCCTATCAAGACCTATCAAAAGCCAGACAAAGTTACTCTAACAATGTGCTAGAATTTTTAAATATCAAAGTAAATATCATCGGAGAACTTCCCAAAAAAGACAAAATTCTCTATGCTATCAATCATCGTTCCCTACTTGATATCCTCGTTATGGAAAATGTTTTTTCAAGATACGAGAAAAATGGAACATGGATAGCGAAACAAGAGTTATTTGATGACCCTATTTATGGTAAATTTTTCCAATACAGCGGTTGTATTTCAGTTGATTTAGAAAATAAAAGAGGTTTATTGAGTTTTTTTAAAACGATTAAAAAGACTTTTTCAAAAGTAGATGATATGAACCTATACATTTTTCCAGAAGGTGAAAGATTTAAAGGTGATGGCATAAAATCATTTCAAAGTGGTGCACAAAAGATTGCTAAAGCAAACAAGCTTGACATTGTTCCAGTCTACATTAATGATAAACTTGAACAAGTCTTTAAAGATGCTCCATTTTCTGAACAATACACCGTCAATGTACATATCGGAGAGATCATCTCTCATGATGACTTAGAAGAAAAATATCGTGATTTTTACAAATCAGTAAAAGAGAAAAAAATAGATGAATAAAATGAAACTCGGAGTAAATATAGACCATGTTGCAGTTTTGCGAGAAGCACGACAAGTGAATGACCCTGATATATTACAAGCCCTTTATGTTGCTTGTGAAAATGGCGCAGATCAGATAACTATCCACCTCAGAGAGGACAGAAGACATATTCAAGACAGTGATGTCAAAAATATCATGATGTTCTCAAAACTTCCTGTAAACTTAGAATGCTCAATCAATAAAGAGATACTCAACATCGTCAGTGAGCTTAAACCCCACCGTGCAACTTTGGTACCTGAAAAAAGAGAAGAAGTTACAACAGAAGGTGGTCTTGATGTTTTTACATATGAAGATGAGATAGCCTATGCGATAGAGCAGTTACATGACTCTATCATTCCTGTTTCACTCTTTGTTGATCCAACTATAGAAGCGATGGAAAAGTCAAAAGAACTTGGTGCTGAAATGGTTGAGCTGCATACCGGACTTTTTGCTAATCTTTTTGCAATGCTCAACTCTTCACTACCACACTCAAATCATGCAGTTAAAGAGCTTGATTTTCCAAGACATCAACTCAGCGAAAAACTTGAGCAGGCAATAGAGCAGATAAAACTCTCCTCCATCCATGCCAAAAAACTTGGACTTGAGGTTGCAGCTGGACATGGGCTTAATTATCATAATGTTCATGAAATGATGAAAATTGAGGAGATAGTTGAGCTAAATATCGGTCAAAGTATCATAGCTAGAAGTGTTTTTACAGGTCTTAGTGAAGCTATAAAAGAGATGAAAAAGCTAACAACGCGATGCATAAACCTAAAATAGCTATCAGCGTAGGAGATCTCAATGGTGTGGGTATTGAAATAGCTCTAAAAGCACATGATGAAGTATCTCAGATGTGTGAACCTCTTTATTGTATCAATGAGGCTATGCTTGAGCAGTCTGCCAAACTTCTAAACGCAGTCATACCAAAAGATTTCAATCTAAACGCAGTAGATGGTGACTTTAGCATTGAAGTAGGAAAAGTCACAAAGAAAAGTGGACTTTACTCTTACAACTCTTTTATGTCTGCTGTCAAACTCTGTGAAGAAAAAAAAGCAGATGCTGTTGTCACACTTCCGATACATAAAGAAGCTTGGATGATGGCAGGACTTGAGTACAAAGGTCATACTGACCTACTTCGTAAGCACTTTAACAAAGATGCAATTATGATGTTAGGTTGTCCTGAGATGTTTGTTGCCCTTTTTACAGAACATATACCACTCAAAGAAGTTGCTAGTTCTATAAAGTACAAAAAGCTAAAACAATTTTTCTTAGACCTACACAACTCTGTCGCAACAGAGCAAATCGCAGTGCTTGGGCTTAATCCTCATGCGGGAGATAATGGTGTACTAGGTCATGAAGAGCTTATCATTACAAAAGCGATTAAAAGTGCAAATAAAAAAATAGGTTTTGAGCAGTTTGTTGGACCTGTTGTTCCAGATGTTGCTTTTGCACCCTACTTTCGTAAAAACTTTCACTACTTCGTAGCAATGTATCACGATCAGGGTCTTGCACCACTCAAAGCACTTTATTTTGATGAAAGTGTCAACATTTCGCTCAATTTACCAATCATAAGAACCTCAGTAGATCATGGAACTGCGTTTGACATAGCCTACAAAGAAGAAGCCAAAACCCTTAGCTATCTAAACGCAGTAGAGAGTGCTCTACAATTATGAAAATAATTACCTAAAAGATACTAATTGTCTTTAAAGATTTTATTTGCTATACTTCTTCTGAAAAAAGATACTAATTGTCTTTAAATAATAAATAGAAGGTATAAAATGAAATCAGTAATCGTGTTATCAATACTCACAACAGCGTCACTTATGGCAAGTCCACTGACAAAAGATGCAAAAAATGCAGGTTTACTTCCTATCCCTGCTTCAAAAACTGCACTCTTAAAGCTAATAGATAATCCTAAAAATCACATCACAGATGCGAAAGTAAAACTTGGAAAGAAACTCTATCTTGATCCAAGACTATCACGTAGTGGTCTTATCTCTTGTAATACATGTCATAATGTAATGGAAGGTGGAGATGATGGTGTTGGTGCTGCTACTGGTCATATGTGGAGACATAATCCACATCACCTAAACTCACCTACTGTTTATAATGCTGTCTTTTTTGGTTCACAATTTTGGGATGGACGTGCAAAAGACTTAGAAGAACAAGCACAAGGTCCAACACTTGCACACCCTGAAATGGCAGCAACAAAAGAGCATATAGTAGCAGTCGTAAAGTCAATGCCAGAATATGTCAAAGAATTTAAACAAGCCTATGGCGACAATGTAAAAATCACTTTTGCAAAAGTAACCGATACTATTGCAAGTTTTGAGCGAACACTTGTAACACCTGCACCATTTGATGCATTTATGAATGGATATAAAGAAGCTATGACTCCAAAACAAAAAGAGGGTCTTAAAACATTCATCCAAATTGGATGTGCGTCTTGTCATAATGGTGTTGCACTTGGTGGAGAGATGGGTGCCTTTAATGTAACAGCAACCTACAAATATATGAGTACAGGTGACTTCAAAGGTGATAAAAACGGTATGGTAAAAGTACCAACACTTAGAAATATCACGGAAACTGCACCCTACTTTCATAACGGTATGATTTGGAATTTAAAAGATGCTATTAAAGAGATGGGACGTATCCAACTTGGCACAAAAATTTCTGATAAACAAGCAGAATCTATAGAAACTTTTTTAGGTGCCTTAACAGGGAAAAAACCACATATGATGATGCCTATGCTTCCAGCTTCTACTGCAACTACTCCAAAACCTGATCTTAACTAAAAAACATAGCAAGCTTGACTTGTTATGTTAATAGATGCATAATCGTTATTAATAATTATTTAATAACTTTTAAGGATTATTACTATGAACGAGAACAATGGAGACTTTTTTTTAACAGATGAAGAGAAGAAAGCACTTAAAGAGATAGCAAAACTAGCTCTTTATGAAGCAGTTTTACATGATAAGAAGATAAAAATTGACCCAAGTACTATGCCTAAAAAGTTCCAAGAACATCTTGGGGCTTTTGTTACACTCCATGAAGATGGCAAGCTTCGAGGTTGTATAGGAAGATTTGAACCTGACCAACCCCTTTATGATGTCATCATTGATATGGCAGTATCTGCATCAAGATATGACAATAGGTTCTCACCTGTCACGCCCAATGAACTTGATAATATAGATATAGAAATCTCAGTTCTAACACCCAGAAGAAAAGTGAACTCCATAGAAGACGTTGTCGTTGGTAAACATGGTATATATGTAAAATACGGCTCTCGTAATGGAACCTACTTACCACAAGTTGCAACAGATATGAAATGGAATGCCCAAGAGTTTGTCAGAAGTTGTTGTGTAGAAAAAGCAGGGATACCGCCAGAACATTGCAAAGATGCAATGCTCTATGTTTATGAGGCTATAGTCTTTTAAATACTATAGCTTCTCTGGCGTCAGATTTACTTCTTCTAAGAAGTGGCGAAGTTTTACTATCGCGTCTTTAGAGAGTTCTGGTCTATGAGAAAGTGTCATAGAGTGCTCTTTTCCATTTAAGTGGATTATTGCACGATGTTCTTTGTTTAAATCAACAGTTGCACCATAGTGCTCTAAAGCTGATAAAAGCTTTTTACTATCAATATTCCCTGACATTGGGTGCTCAAATATTTTTTGAATTTTTGTTTTGTGTTTACTCATTTTAACTCCTTTGTTTATATACTCTTATTATCGTCTTTTAAAGATTAAAAGTGTCTTATCTTCAGTGTCATAGAGAGAAAAAGTTTGTTTTTCTACAAGCTTTAAACCAGTAAGTTTTTGAAAAAACTGTACTTTATGAAAGTACTGTACAATGGTATCTTGATACTTTGTAAATCTTCCATCTTCTTCTTGCTCAAAAAGTGTAAATTTTGTATGCAATTGATTGTTTTCAAACGCAGCATCTACACTCAAAAATTCCTTTTCATTATCACTGCTCATCGTTCCCTCAGCAACATCACTAAAACCATACAAAGTGTTAATGTCAGCGATAAAAACACCATCATCACTAAGCTTTTGTGCAACAGCATCTAAAAATGATGTCAATGCCTCTTTATCCATAAAATTAAGCACATCAAAGATACTCACAATAGCATCATATTTGCCATCTACATCTTTAACATCTACGCACTCTGCATTAAGTCCTTGGGCTTGACACTCTGCAACCATGAGAGAACTTAAGTCTATCCCTTTACACTTTACACCATCACTAATCATACGTTGCATAAAGCCACCACGTCCACAACCTACATCAAGAAGTGTTTTTACATCATACTCTTCAAGTTCTGAACGATACAAGTCATACAAAGCTTCAGTAGCTTCTTCAATCCCTAAAAGATGTTCAGCTTTAGCATATAAGTCAAGATTAGTCATTTTCAGCTTTAATGATTGTATTTATCTTTTCATAAATATCAAGCACTTCATCTTTTTTAGCGATATAGCTATTTTTGTTTGCGATAAGATATGTTGAACTTGTCATAATATCTTGTACAACTTCTAAACCATTTTGCTTCATAGTCGTTCCAGTTTCTACAATGTCAACTATCATATCAGCAAGCCCGATAAGAGGAGCAAGCTCAATTGAACCATAAAGCTTGATAATCTCAACGCTCACAGCTCTCTCTTCAAAGTAACGTTTTGTGATATTTACCATTTTTGATGCAACTTTGAGTTCAGGTTTTGTAAGGTCTAACTTCTCCCCTTTTCTCATCCCTATGGCAACTTTACATACACCACGTCGTAAGTCTAAAAGGCGAACAACATCAAGACCTTGTTCTTCTAAAGTATCAAGTCCAACAACACCAATATCTGCTGCTTGATGATACACATATGTTGCAACATCTTGATTACGAACAAGTAAAAAACGAAAGTTTGGAGTTTCTAAGATTAGTTTTCTATCATCAAATTTAAAATCTTCGCCAAAAATTGTTTCAAAAATCTCTAAAGTTTCTTTAGCAATACGCCCTTTTGGAAGTGCAACTGTTAACATAATTTTTCCTCATTTTCTTTTATAATCTTTTTCATAGAATTAAAAATCAACTGTGTGTCAATTTTAGCATTCTGAAATATTTGCTTTAACTTTGATGCATCACCACCTGTTAAAACGACAGGCATTTTATGTGACATCACTTCACAATAAAACGTTTTTAAATAGCCATAGCTTATAGCATCTTGTGAATTTTTCGGCATTATATCCAAGTCACACTCAAAGTTAAATGAATATGCTAAAGCAGGAGAAATGTTTTCATAAGTTTTTTGCATAGCGCCAATGCCAGGATAGATAAATCCGCCTAAAAAAACTTCATCTTTTACAATGTCAACAGTGATCGCACTCCCTGCATCTATGACCACTGCATTACTCAATGCTTCAACAGCAAATATTCTATCAATGCCCATTGTCTTGTAATATTTACTCATATCTATAAATGCAGCTAAGTCTATCCAATTTTCTAAAGATGAGAGTTTTTCACTGACTACTTGATTCACGCATATAAAATAGACCTTCTCTTGTATGGTCTCAGGCTCAAACAGAGCGACATCTTCTTTATACTCTCTTTCTTCATCTAAAAAATGAAAAGAAGTATTTCCTATATCGCACAGTAGCATTATTGGATTTTCCAGCCAGCTTCTTTAAAAGCTTTTGCCGCTTTTGAACAGAGTGGAGCATCAATAAAAATAACTTTATGCTTAAAATTGTGTTCAAAGAAGAGTGAAAGTTTCGCATAAATCTCTTCAAACTTATGTACATCTTTCATTAAAAGCCTACTTTTTTGACTTACAGCAAATATCGCCCAAAAATAGCCATTTATATCTGTAGCCTTATAAATTTTTATTTTGTTTCGTATGCCTAAATCTTTTGGCGCTACTTCTTGCATTTTTTTAAATATTTTTCCCTTTTGTCTCAGAGAATCAACAACCATTTGCATATCTATTTTATAGCCTTTTATTTAAGAGTTTTCAATGAGGTATTCCTTCAAATCCTCTGCACAAAGAGGTTTTGAAAAATAATACCCTTGTATATTTTCACATCCTTCTTCAACTAAGAAGTCAACTTGTTCTTTTGTTTCAACACCCTCAGTAATAATATCTAAACTCAAGTTCGTTGCCATAGCAATAATTGTTCTCACAAGAGTAACATCATACTCATTTTCAGGTACATCTATGATAAAACTACGATCAATTTTAAGCCTTGTAATTGGAAGCTTATTAAGATAGGACAAAGAAGAGTAGCCTGTTCCAAAATCATCAATAGATATAGAAATTCCTAAGTCTCGTAATGATTGAAGAATTTTGATAGAATTTTCAGGATCTTTCATAATCTGTCCTTCAAGAATTTCAAGTTCCAAATCTTTTGGATTGAAATTTTCACTCAACATAATTTGCTTTAGTTGACTGATAAAATTCGGGCTCTCAAGTTTTTTTGCTGAAATATTTACAGAGAGTTTACCAGTCTTTATACCTATACTTTGCCACTTAGCAACCTGTCTTATTGACTCAACTAACATAAATCTATCTATATCAATAACTAAACCTGTCTCTTCACAAAATGGTATAAACTGTGCAGGACTTACCACACCATTTTCACCATCATTCCAACGAATAAGCGCTTCTATCCCTATAACCTTATTTGTCACAGCATTCATTTTTGGCTGATAATATGGCTCAAACTCTTTATTTCTCAAAGCAGCTCTAATGTTTAAGTCCAACTCCATTCTCTTTTTAGAAAATTTTGTCATCGACTCATCATAAAATTTATAATTATTTTTAGCAAAATTTTTCGAAGCATACATAGCTGTTTCTGCATTTCCAAGGAGTATCGCCGTTGTATCCCCATCTTTTGGATAGATACTCAAGCCTATACTAAAAGTAATGTAAATATCTTGATTTTGAATCAAAAATTGCTTTTTCATCTCCAACAAAATTTTTTCTGTAAGATTACTTATGCCAGTATCAGTCATTTTATCATCTATAATGACAAATTCATCTCCGCTCAGTCTTGAGAGCACAGTAGTCTGTTTTATACACTCTTTTAATCTACTAGCAACCTGCTTGAGTAAGATATCACCTATTTCATGACCATAGGTGTCATTTATCTCTTTAAATTTATCCAAATCCATAAAGAGTATACCTACACGATAATCATTTATTTTGGCATTATCAATTGAAGCTTGTAGCTTATCTATCAATGCAAGTTTGTTTGGTAAACCAGTTAAAGGATCATTATGAGCAATAAATCTTAATACATCTGCTTGTTTTTCAAGCTCAAGGCTTTTATTCTCTAAGTCTTTTTCTAATTCATCACTATAAAATTCTATACTCTTTTTATAGTTCACCATATAAACGTAATATAAAAGAATAAAAAATGCTAGTATCAACAATGTAAATACTAATATAGTTTTATCTTTTTCTCTCGCCACACTTGACATATCTATCTCTTTTAGATCTTTTGCTAAAAGAACATAGCCCTGCGTTGTACCATTAATATTGTCAAGTTTTAACGTAGTTATTAGTATCCCATTTTTCTTATCTACCTTGTACTTGTTAATACTTTCTAGTTCAGTTTTAGACATTCGATAGGCAACATCAATAAGATTTTTGTTGTAAAATGGATTTGTAACATAGAATTTTTTTGCATCATTGACAACAATAACGGCATTGTATTTTTTTGCATGTATATTTGAACTTATAGAGTCAAAGATAGCTTTTGCACTAAAATATCCTTCCATGCTTCCATTTATGTATATTGGGATTATAGATTTAAATGCCAAAGAGTCTTCATTTTTTGGAAGTTCTAGATAGACTACAGGTTTTTCAATCAAAGGTTTTTCTTGAGCGTTTACTCTGAGTACCTTAAATGTAATATCTTCAAAAAGAGAATATTTTGTTAATTGTAAAGAAATATCATCAAAGTCAGGGTAAGTTTTTTTCTTTTTATTAAAAAGTTTTTTGATATCCTGTGTTGCACCTAAAGCAACAGAGAGTATCAGCACATCTTGTGACTTTGAGGATAACTCTTCTTGTATATCATCCTGCATAGTTTTTGCAGTATGAAGATATATTTTATTTGTTAGACTGTCTGTAAGCTGAGAGATGTAGACATACGACATACTAACCAAAATAGCTGCTAGTAAAAATCCTAATAATTTTGCTCTTGCACTTACATACATCTAATCAACTCACTACTTCGTTAAACCAAGTTCGGCAAACAAAACTTCAAAATATTCACTCACTTCTAATAACTCTTCTTTTAAAGTACCAAAAGCTTTATCTTCTGCAATCCACTCTTCTATTCTTTTAACACTATCACTTTTTTGACTTTCATCTAGTTCTTCAGTGTTTACAACCGCGTCTTTAATTTTTTCTAAATGTTCTCTATGTTTGTGTGCACTCATTTTATTGCTCCTTAATAAGTATCGTATTTTCCGGCTTTTACATCCGCTCTCAGTTCTTGAATCTTCTTGTCCATGATATTCAAAATCAAATCAGCAGCCTCTTTGTCGTTTGCTTCTGGGACATCCCAATCCGTAATCTTCATATTTGTTTTAAAAAGTAACTCTATTTCATTTTCGATTTCAGTTTTTCTAGCAGCTAGTTCTTTTATAACAGCATCACTCATAACAATCTCCTTAGTTTTGTTTTAGTATACATCAAAAATATTAAATAGTAATATATTTTGGAACTAAACTTTTTATTTTGTTATATATTTTTTCAAAATCAGTTGAGTATACCCTCGTTTGTGCAGTGGAAGTTATAAAATTTGTATCTCTCTCCCAACGTGGTACCAAATGCATATGAATGTGTTCAGCTATGCCAGCTCCACCTGCTTTTCCTAAATTCATACCGATGTTGACACCCTGAGCACCAAAACCTTCTTTAAGAAGTCGTACACCTTGCTGTGCAAGCTTTGCCATATGTAGCCAAGTCTCAGTTGAGAGTTCTTCAAGCTTGTCTGTATGAAGATGAGGAATAATCATAAAATGACCCGGTGTATAAGGATAGCGATTCATCACTATAAAACAATGCTCATCTCTGTATAACACATGTAGTTTTACATCATCTTTTTCATGTGTGCTAATATGACAAAACACACATCCATCTATCTTTTCTCCTGTCACATATTCATCTCGCCAAGGCGCGTAGAGTATATCTTCCATGTTTTAAGTACCTATCCTTTATAAAAATGCAAATACTAAATTTGGAAAAAGGATTACAAGTCCTAAACCCAAAAGTTGTAAAAGAATGAAAGGGATTATCCCCTTATAAATATCCATAGTGCTCACACTATTTCCAGCTGCCCCTTTTAAAAAGAAGAGCGAGAGTCCAAAAGGTGGAGTTAAAAATGAAGCTTGTAAATTCATCGCTATCAAAACCCCAAACCAAATAGGGTCTATGCCAAACGCAGCCATAACCGGCACTAAAATCGGCACGATGATAAAACTAATCTCAATAAAATCTATGAAAAAACCAAGTATAAATATACTGAGCATTGCCACAGCTATAAATACCCAAACATTCCCTATGTCATTTGAAAAGAAGTCAAGTATCAAGTCTGTTCCACCAAGTTCATTAAACACAAGGCTAAACGCAGTAGCACCGATAAGTATCATAAATATCATTCCGCTGAGCTTCATTGTCTCAAAAAGTGCATATTTAATCATCTCAAAGTTTAATGTTTTATTGAGTGCAGAGAGCATTAATCCCCCTACTACACCAAAGGCAGCCGACTCTGTAGGTGAAGCAATTCCCGCGAATATACTCCCTAAGACTGTCAACATTAACACCATTGGTGGCACTATTGCAGCAAAGATTTGATACAAACTCACTTTTTCATTACTTACTAATGCAGGAGCATCATCTTTGTTGACATAAGCACGTACAAGTATGTAAGTGATATAGAGTGAGACTAAAGTTAAGCCTGGTAAAACAGCACCCATAAACAAATCTCCAACACTCACACTCATTACATCGCCTAAAACGATAAGGATGATAGAAGGAGGAATGATCTGTCCAAGTGTGCCACTCGCTGCGATTGTGCCACTTGCTAGACCTTTATTGTATCCAGCATTAAGCATTAAAGGAAGTGCTATGACACTCATCATCACAACCGAAGCTGAGACTATACCTGTTGAAGCTGCCAAAATAGCGCCAACTAAAACGACACTCACACCCAGTCCACCACGCACACCTTTAAAAAGTGCGCTCATAGAGAGTAACAGTTTTTCTGCCATCCCTGATTTTTCTAAGATCAAACCCATCATGATAAAGAGTGGTACAGCCATAAGTGTTGTGTTACTCATAATGCCATAAATTCTAAATGGTAAAATGTTAAAGACCTCAAAGCCAAGTGAAGGAATAAAAAAAGCAAACATCATAGCCACCCCACCAAAGGCAAAAGCAACAGGAATGCCAAATAAAAGAAGTGCCAAAGCTACAAAAAACATAATCAAAGCTATCATAATGACTTCCACTTTTGAATATTACTAATGAGTTCTTTTACTGCTTGGAGTGACAAAAATATAAAAGCAAGTGGCATAAGAGATTTGACTATCCAACGATATTTAAGCCCACCAGGGTCTGAAGAAGCTTCATGTTGAACAAAACTCATCTCTACAAACCCTATGCCTATATAGACAATGAGCAAAGAAAGAGGCAGTACAAAAAATACAAAACTAATGATATTTACCAAAGCTTTCATTTTTGGCGAAAACTTATCGTAAAAGATATCTACTCTTACATGTGCATTATGTCGTAGCGTAAAGGCTATGCTCAATAAAATAACAACATCAAAAAAATGCCATTCAAGCTCTTGGAGTGCTGTTGAGCCATGAGAAAAGAGATAACGACTCGTTGCATCAAATACAATCAAAACAACCAAAAGAGCCATAATAAACGCAGTAAAATAGGATATGTATCTTAAAAACTTATCTATAAAATGCAAATATAAAATCCTTACTAAAAATAATAGTGAAACATTGCTTTAAAAGTTTGTTCTTCTTTTTTATATTCGTATTTTAGCATTATTTGTGTGTTTTGCGATGTATTAAACCCTTGTGCTACTTTTACAAGTGTTTGATTTTGCCCATTTGTATATTTTTTTTGTGTTGCTTCTACTTTTGTATTTATAAATTTATATTTATCAATAATAAAACCAACACTTCCACCAAGACTCGCTTCAACTCTTGCATCTGCATAATAAACACTAGGGTCAGCTAAAATATATGCAAAACCAAACGCATTTCCCCAACTATACCCTGCTCCTACGCTTAGATGAAAAGTTCTCTTGTTCGTCAAATAATCTCTATCCCAACCTAGATTTGTTCTCCATGAAAGATTATGAAAAAACTCACTTCTTTGTGCCAAAGAGACGATAGAGAGTATCGTTGCTTTCTCCACTTCTAGCTTTTCTTTTGAATATGCAAGTAAAAGATTCATAAACTCAATCTGTGTTCCTCTTAAAAATCCATAATTTGAATCTTCAAGGTCATGATACGCAGGACGAATTCCCACATAAGAAACAAGTGCATTCTCTCTTGAGCCTAGACCAAAAGTCGCACGAATAGCTCGGTGACTCTCTATAGGATTGGCTGGTGTTTTTATCTCGATTTTTTTTCCTAGTCCAAGTTTTGCACGACTTGAAGTCAGTTCATGAAACAGTGCAAGATAGTGCTCTTTTTGCACTTTAGATTTACTATACTGATACTCAAGATACTCTACAGCTGCTTCAAGTATATAACGTTTTTGCTGCGTTTGAATCTCTTTGTTTTGCATAATATCTACTGTTTTCATCTCAGCATTTACAAGTAAAACTGGATACTCTACAAATTTTTTATCTATCAAAGATTCATATTTTAAAAGTTTTGTTCTTTTAGAAGGTCTGTAACTCATTGACTTTATCAAACCAGCAGTTTTTGTTTCATGTACAGTTTCAAGTGGAATAACCTGAAAATGAAATTGCTTGCGGAGTTTTACAGATGGTCTTGCAGCTTCAAGGAGCCATAACATCTCATAAGAACAATTTTGTGTAAAAAAATAGTAGTTTGTTTGAACATTATTGAGTTCCCATATATGACGAAACATTCTAAGCGTTTCTAATCGTGTCAAATTTAAATCATACTCCCAAATGTCCCTTTGCTCTGAGTCACGATACTCTTTGAGTTTATCATAATATGGCAGTAGTGAATATTTTCCAAAATATCCCCCAGTCAATCCTTTTATGGCAAACATAACCCCATTTTCTTTGTTTTTATCGGCATCAGCTGCATAGTTAATAGCATAAGAGAGTAGTTTTGAGCTATATGAAGAGTTTATTCTCACAAAAGTATGTCCAAACATCGAAGCAGGAGAATTAATATGCGCAGATGGAAATACAAGCGTAGCCGATTGTGGGTCGACACGTTGTAAAACTTTGTCGTACTCCACACAGTTCGCTTCAGGAAAATCATCTACTGCGTTTAGCTTTTCTTTCAGCCAAAAGTACCTTGCAGGGAACCTACAAATGCTCGAATTATCATCTTTTATTTTCTTGCTAAAAAAGGCATCAAGTGTTGCAAACATTTCAGCTTTTGGATCTGCAGCTCCATCAACTGCAAAGAAAAAGTTTCTATCTTTTATCTCGCTCTCATTAGCGTTCATATGCAATAAAGTATGCCAATAATTCTCATCGTAAAGATGTAATTTTTCTGCTTTGTTTTTATATAACTGAGAATTTGATGCATTCAAGGCCGTAATGCTCAACAATATAAAAAGTATAAATTTAAATCTGAAAATAAGAAAACCCCAATGAAGATATCCACAAAAGTAGCAAGCTACTTTTGTGAGTGAAAATTATAATGCAGTTGTAGAAATATTATCTAAAACATCAGCCATTTTAACTGATTTGCTACTATAAATTTTATTGTAGTTTGCTTGAAGCGCTGTGTTAAAAGCCAATGTATCTTCAACATTTAGAAGTTCATCTAAAGTATCTAAAGTTTCACCATGACCTACAGCTATCTCTTTTGCTAAGATGTCCATATTTGATGCAACGAACTCAGAAGCTCTTTCATTCATAACAAATTTTGTTTTTTTACATCCCAAAGTACCAGAAGTGATACCAAATGTTTGATTTCCTGAAGTCCCATTTGTAGTCGCTTGAAGCGCTAATAAAACTGCTGATGAATCATCTTTAATAATCATAGAACCAAGACCACAACCCGTTTGACTATTTACACCTGCAAATGCAACTGAACTCAGAGCAGCCACTGCTGCTAAACTAACCAATAACTTTTTCATATGTATTCCTTAAAATTGATATACGAACATTATAAGAAATTAAAACTTAATAGTTTCTGTGTTTATCATGATTTTTAAAAAAGCTAGAAAATGTGAGAAGAAAAGAAAGAAAAATATTTACAGCTAAAAATCTAGCTGTAAATAAAAGGAATTAGTTTCCTGTAACCACAGTGTTACCAGTTGAGTAAAGACCAAGTATATTTGTTCCTTTCCAATCTACAGTAGAAACTGATTTGATATTACCATTCTTTTTAGCATTTGCAATACTACAATCACCAGTAGCTATGAGACCAAGAATATTAGTACACCTTTCTGATTCACCTTTTTTTGTTGTATCAGCATTTACATTAGTTAAACCCATTGGAGCATTTGTACTTGAATAGAGCAATGCGTGTGTAGGTTGCACTGCACAACCTGACATTAAAGCAGCTGCTGCTACTACTGAAGCTAAAGTTAGAGATTTAATCATATTTGATTCCTTTTTGTTTTTTTTTACAAGCTGATTATTTCTAAAAAAAGCTTAAATTAATATTAATCAACATTAATCATATAAAATTCGGAGCATCATTAGCAAAAAGTATGATATCTCCTGCTTTTGTTTGATTTGCTAGAACATCTACCATAGCAGATTTATCACGTAACATTATTTTATTTTTCACTTTTAGGTGTTTATCAAAGAGTGCTGCGTTTAGTGCGCCTGTTACTATGACTATGTCAAACACCTCATTAATGGCATCTATGAGTTTACGGTTGAGTGCATCACTGCTCTCTACAAGACCTGGGGTTACTATAACTTTTCTGCCTTGATGCAAAGAGCAAAGACGTATGCCCTCAAGCATCCCATCAATATTGCCGTTATAGCCATCATCAAGAATTATTTTTCCACCAGCTTTTATGATTTGAAGTCTATGTTCTACTGGTTCTAAGGTTTTTACTGCTTCTATGATTTGTGCATTACTCATTCCAAAATCTTTTGCGATTCTTACCGCTACAGCGATATTCATCGTCTGAAACTCACCAAGAATATCCGTATGCAGTTTTAAGATCTCACCATCTAACTCAAGCTCAAAGTCTGTTCCCTCTAAGGTAGCATTTACATTTTGTATTTCATTACCAAAAAATGTTACTTTTTCATGCGGTTCATCTGTGACAGATGTATGGATATAGGCTTTTTCTAAACGCGGTGATTGCATAATCTCAAGCTTTGTAGCGATGATGTTTTTTAAAGATTTAAAGTACTCGATGTGTGCTTCACCAACTTTTGCTACTACCACAGTTTGTGGTTCTAAAAATGTCGTTATGGCGTAGATATCTCCATTTTCACGAGCACCTGCTTCAGCGACATAAATCTCTGTATCTTCTTTTAAACTGTTGTTAACATCCGCCATAATTCCGCCTAAAGTATTTACACTTCTAGGTGTTGCATAGACATTAAACTTGGATGCCAAGATTTGAGCTACAAAGTTTTTGATACTCGTTTTTCCATAACTCCCCGTGATACAAACAATACGCAAGTCTTTCATGCTTTGTAACTTTTTCTTCGCCTCTTTTTTGTATATCTTAAACAAAAACTTTTCTATGATATAGCTACCGATGTAAGCTAAAGCCAAAGGCATAAACACCCCATATGTGGCGCAGCCATCTTTTAAAGTACAAAGAACATCTTGAAAAAGTGTCAATGAAACTAAAAGAATTAAAAATCTTTTTACACGCCAAGTAAGCACAAGCTTTTTATCAAGTTTTTTGTACCAAATAAATATCCCAGGGATGTAAGCAAAGATAAAAAAGATAAGAAAAAACTTTCCAGTTGTGTAGTAAGCGATAAAAGGAATGATAAAATAAAGTATGTGCCATAAAGGTTTATGGTGTTTTAAAATGACACGCTCAAGCTTATAATCATACCACTGCAGATTCGTTATGAGATACCAACCTAAGAGTGTTACAAAAACAACATTCGTTACAAACGCAGCAAATAGTTCATATTTTTCCATCTATTTTCCTAAAGTTTCTAAAAAACAGCCTACGATTTTTCCAGAAATATCTTCGGCATTTTTCATAAAAAAGTAATGATCACCATCATATACTTCTAGTTTTGAATCTTTGATGAGTTCATGAATCTTATCTGCTGAACTCAGAGGTGTAGCCATATCTTCTTTTCCCCAAAAGAGCAGAGCTTTTCCCTCATATTTAGAAAACTCATCACTAAAATCTTCATTCACAACATTTTTAAAAGTCTGATACATATATTCACTTAATTTTTTCGCATCATCTGCAACAAATAATGAACGTAATTTAGAAAAACCAAAAATTTTCAGTGCCTTAAAAACTGCTATTTTTGCTTGCACTTTTAAACTTTTTTGTGTGTAGATGCCAGCACTTGCAACGAGTACCAAAACTTGCGGTTCAAGTAAAAGTGCAACTTTTCCACCAAATGAATGTCCAAGTATAATATCTTTACTCGCATTGATATGAATCATAAACAGTTCAACAACTCTTGCGACATCAGAAGTTTTCATAGAAGTAGAGCAAGTTGAATTTCCAAAACCTGGCAAGTCAATATAAATATGACGAAACGACTCCATATAGGGAGCAAAAGTCTGTTTCATGAGATTTTTATTGCTTCCCCAACCATGCAAGATAATAATATCTACCTTTGCCTGAGGGTTTACAATCTCATAACTAATGTCAAAGGTATGTTGCTTATACTGTATTGACTTGACTGCCATCTATTTACCTTTTGCTTTTGAGATAGAGTGAATATATTCATAATTCACTTTTACTTTTTGTTTATGAGGTAAAGATTGTGAGAGTTCTTCTATAGCTTTAGCAAAGTCTTCAAAAAGGTAGTTTGCCATTGAACCTGGGATTGGGTTAATTTCATTGAGTAAAACTTGGTCATTATGCACAAAAAAGTCACAACGAATCAAAGCACCCTCAAACATTCTGTCATACACTTTCTTAAAATTATGTTGCAATTTAGCTGTTAGTTCTTCGCTGATTACTGCGCCTAAAACCTGCTCACTTCTTGAAAAATCCATATATTTTTTTTCAAAATCTAAAAATTCTTCTTTATTTGGCTCTTCGACGATAGAAAAGTGCATTGCATCTTTGGCACAGTAACCTGCGAGGTTGTACTCTTTTACACCTTCTAAAAATGGTTCAACTATCACTGTCTCATCAAATTCAAAAGCAACATCAAGAGCATAGTCTAGTTCACTCTCCTCTTTTACTATACTTACACCTATGGAGCTGCCAAGTCTAGCAGGTTTTACAATGATAGGATATGCAATATGAAGATTATTTAGCTCATTTTTTCTCAAGACTTGATACTCTACTGTTTTTACATCAAGAGCTTCACAAAGATACTTTGTATATCTTTTGTCATATGAAAAAGTACAAGCATCTACACGTGGCCCGATAAATGGGATAGTATAAAAGTCTAAAAGTGCTGCGACTGTTCCATCTTCTCCATCTGCACCGTGAATGAGATTTAAAACAGTGCCATCGATTTGCGTTTTAGAAAACATACTTTTTTGAAAAAAGCATCCTTTTTCAAGATGTAATACAGGCATTTTTTTATGCGCACCACTTGAAAATGTTTTTGCTTTCATTTTTGATGCCTCTATCAAATAAAAAGTATGATCTGTGTCACAAAAAATAAATGTTAAATTAAAAGTAGAGAGTTTTTCTTTTAAAGTGATAGCACTTACAATGCTGATTTCATGTTCAAAACTAGCACCGCCAAATAAGATAGATAAGTTCAATATAAATTTCCTTGCATTAAATTGTTTGTAATAATTTCAGAGCACCCTTAACAAGTGAAGCAGTATCACTGCCTTCACATGCACTCAGGGCTTTAGATATTTTATCTTTTTTGAAGCCTAAAGCTTCAAGAGCCTCACTCGCTTCACTAAACGCAGTAGACGCTTGTGTAGTATCCCCTGCTGTTAATATCTCAGCATCAAATCCATTAAGCTCGACTAAAATACGTCCTGCACTCTTAGGTCCTATCCCTGGTACTTTTTTAACACCGTTAACATCTTTGTTATTGATAACTGTTGCAAATTGCGTCGGTGTATATGTCGAACAAATTGCCATAGCAACTTTTGGACCTACTCCATTTATTTTGATAAGACGAGCAAAAAGTTTTTTCTCACTCATCTCTAAAAAGCCAAAAAGTAACTGTGCATCTTCACGTATGATATGTGTAATATACAGAGACACCTCATCTTTTGGCAAGGCAGAAAAAGTATGTAAAGAGATAAACACTTCATACACTACACCTTGAACATCCATATGTACAAAAGATGGCTCTTTATGTACTATTTTTCCATTTAATCCAACTATCATTATTTCTTATTTTCCTTATTCACTTACTGGACGAATCGCATATTCATCTTCTGATATTTGTTTAAGCGCAAAGATATGCTCTTGTGAGCCTTCCATTGGTTTATACACAAGTTCCATAGGAGGATCAACAAGTTTAAACCTAATCTCATTGTATCCTTTCCAAGTATCATGGTTAATCACTCTTGCATCAAAAATATTATCTTGAAAAGAAGCGGTTCGAGTCGTTAAGAGATGTAATTGATCTTGCAACATTTCATAACTTGTTTTGAGTTCCTTATATTTAGCCTGCATCGTTTGAAATTTTTTATATTTTTGCACAAAACTCTGTGGCATTTTTACACCATTTTTTTTATAATACCATAAACGTTTTTTAATCTCTAAAAAAGCAGGTGTCCCCTCTTTGATGAGTACTGTATACTTTTTCAATTCCATCTTTGTATTTTTGAGTTTATCTTCGATTTTTTTCACTGCTTCTTTATGCTTACTCATACCTGCAAGATCATCTTTTTTCAAAAGCGGATCAATAGTAAAAACGTTTTCACTACCCATCATTCTTTTAATCTCTATAAATCTTGACGCAGTTGCTTTGACATGTGATGCACAGCTACTTATAGTTATCTCTTTTGCACGGATATGTCCGCCTAGAGCTTGTGTAACTTCTACTATATCACCATCAATTTCGCCATGTTCGAGTCTCTCAACACGGATATGTTTGCCATAGGCTTTGCCCTTATGAACATTAATACTCAGCTCATCAGCGCGTATCATAGAACTTTTATGTGTTTGTCCACCAACGGAAGCTTTTTTCGCTATGACTTTTGCATTTGAGCCGACATTCCCATCTATCTCTATCTCACTCACCTCAACACTCATTCCCGTACCTATGGCATCTTTAACGGCATCTGATTCTCTTACAGAGATATTAACATCAGAATCTACACCACTTGCTATAGACCCTGTTGTCTTAAAGCTAATCTCTCCGACATCAACATCTGTTTTTATTGTATATGTGTTGTCATTAAATGCGATATAGCCATTCTCTTTTGCTATGTATTTTATAGAATCATCATCTTCTTTGATTTGGATAGTGTCATCTGTTTTAAAAGTTGGCTCAAACTTGACAACGGGCTCTGCAGGTTTCATATACTCCCCACGACAGTTCCGTCCAGGTTTTCCAGGTTTTGCTTTGATATACTCTATAAGCAGGTCATCTTGCTTTACACTTTGGATAAAACCACGTGCAGCATAGTCAATCTTTGCATTTTCATCTATCTCTTGGTTGTTCTCATAATGTAAGATAAGAGCATCATCACGCGTAGCAGTAGGTTCTAATCCCTCAGCAATTAAGTGTGTCTCAGACTGAACAAAGTCAACTTTCTCATCGACTCTCACTTTAGCTGTTAGCATTTTCACAAAGCGTTCTACCATTGTATCAAACAGATAGACAAGTATGCCTGCTCTAATTTTCTTCTTACTTATCATAGTAGAAAATTCATGTTCAAATTGAGAAAAGTAGTTGATGGATGAGCCTGCACTTATACTCAAATAAACTTTACACTTTGTAGCATTTGCACCTACAGCTGTTTTCATTGTAGAACAAGGATTTGAAGCATCCATAACTTTAGAGTAAATTTCTACTTCATAAAGTTGTTTTATTTGAAAGTTAGGGTTAAGAAGTTGTGTATCAGGGTCAAGTTCGTTTAAGGCTTCATTGGGAATCTCTTCCCACTCTATCTCAGTATCACCCTCTTTGACACGTACATAACTTTGTACTTCAAGAAGATTAAAGTCAAGAGTCTCAGGTTTGACCTCATACAACTTCGCTAGTTTAAATATCTCTTTAGCAACATTTTGTGTGCGCACTACTGTTGGTCTTACCTGTAGAAGTTTTTTTGTTTTTTTACTTGAACCAAAAAGTGCCATACTGTTACCATACTTTATTTAGATTTATAATGTGCTTATTTTAACCAAACCTTTGTTAAACTTTCGTAAAGTTACCATCTTATCACGAAAGAAGCCCATGTTTAAAGCCATTTTTACCAATAGTTCAGGAATATTATTTTCAAGAATTTTAGGATTTATTAGAGATTTACTTACCGCTTCCGCACTCGGAGCCAATGTTTACAGCGATATCTTTTTTATTGCCTTTAAACTCCCGAACCTTTTTCGTCGCATATTTGCAGAGGGTGCTTTTTCTCAAGTCTTTATACCCGCTTTTGCACGAAGCCGACACAAAGCTGTCTTCTCTGTCAATATCTTTTTACTCTTTGTCTCTATCATTTTGATTATCGCTCTTTTAGTGAACCTTATCCCTCAACTTTTCACAAAAGTAATCGCAACAGGATTTGATGCACAGACAATTGAACTCGCCGCACCCTATGTTGCTATAAACTTTTGGTATTTACCTCTTATCTTTATTGTTACTTTTTTAAGTTCAATGCTGCAGTATAAAGGCCATTTTGCAACTTCAGCTTTTTCAACTGCCCTACTGAACTTATCCCTTATTTTAGCACTTTACTTTTCACATAATCGCTCTGAGAGTGAGATAGTTTATTATCTCAGTTATGGTGTCATTATTGGTGGGATGCTACAAGTTTGTCTGCATCTCATCGCCATTTATAAGATGGGCTTACTGCGTTTACTTATCGGGGGAGTTCGGTATTTAAGCCTAAAGTCAAAAATCATTCAACAAGATACAAGAAAATTTCGTAATAACTTCTTTCCTGCGATGTGGGGAAACTCCACAGCACAGGTTTCTGCCTTTTTAGATACTTTTTTAGCTTCCTTTTTAGCCACAGGTTCTATCTCGTATCTTTACTACGCTAACAGAATATTTCAGCTTCCTTTAGCCCTATTTGCCATTGCAACCTCTGTGGCACTTTTTCCAAGAATCGCTAGATATCTTAAAAACAATGACGAAGCCAAGGCAAAAGCAAATCTTGAAAAAGCTTTTTGGTTTTTAACATTCATCTTAAGTGCTAGTACCATTGGCGGCATCATCTTTGCTCATGAAATTATCTGGTTACTTTTTGAGCGTGGAGCATTTACTACTTTAGACACAAGTAATACAAGTAGTGTTTTACAAATGTATATGATAGGACTCCTCCCTTTTGGTATCCAAAAACTTTTCGTTTTATGGCTTTATGCAAAAGAGTTGCAAATGCAAGCCGCAAAGATAGCTACACTCTCTCTTATTTCTTATACTGTTTTAGCTCTTACTTTCATCTCACCTTTTGGCGTGGCTGGCTTAGCTCTTGCTGGAACACTCGGTGGTTTTGTGAGTTTTTTCTTTACTATCAAGGCTTTTGGTGTAGCGGATTTTTTAGATATACTTCGTTCAAAAAAACTCATCTACCTTCTTGTAGGTTCTGTTTTATTTAGCTTACTTCTAATAATACTCAAGGATATAATCAGTGCATATATTTGATTCAGTACAAAAAACAAAAAGAGAATTCATACCACTCCAAGAGGGAAAAGTTACCCTCTATGTTTGTGGTCCAACTGTCTATGATGATGCTCATCTTGGTCATGCAAAATCAGCATTAGTCTTTGACCTTTTAACACGTGTTTTAGAAGCAAATGCTTATGATGTTACCTATGCAAGAAATATCACTGACATTGATGATAAAATCATCAAAAAAGCGATAGAGCAAAAAAAAGATATCAAAGAGATTACTGATTTTTATACAGAGGCTTTTCATAAAGAGATGGAGCTTATCGGTGTTAAACGTCCAAGTATCGAGCCAAAAGCGACACAAAGTCTTCAAGCTATGTATGAACTTATCCAACAGCTCATCGACAAAGGTCATGCCTATAAAACACCAGAGGGTGATGTTTACTTTGACACAGCGAGTGATAGCGAGTACCTCAGCCTTTCTCATCGTGTACAAAATGAAGATGAAAGACAAGAACGTGTTGCAAGTTCAGCTTCAAAACATAATCCTGCCGACTTTGCCTTATGGAAAAGTGTCCATGATGATAGCATCACTTTTGATTCTCCTTTTGGTGCAGGTCGTCCGGGCTGGCACTTAGAGTGTTCTGCTATGATTGAAAAACATTTAGCTTATAAAGACAAACCTTATGCTATCGACATCCATGGTGGAGGAGCTGACTTACTTTTTCCCCATCACGAAAATGAAGCAGCACAAACGCGTTGCGCGACAAACCATGCACTAGCAAACTACTGGATGCACAATGGTTTTGTAAACATTGACGGCGAAAAAATGAGTAAATCTTTAGGCAATAGTTTCTTTTTAAAAGATGCGCTTAAAGAGTATGACGGGGAAGTATTACGTTTTTATCTTTTAAGCACGCACTACAGAAGTAACTTCAACTTTAATACACAAGATTTGATGCATGCAAAAAAACGACTCGACAAACTTTACAGACTCAAAAAACGTCTTTTTGGATTAGCCCAAAATGAAGAAGAGACTGCGTTTACTAAAGAGCTTTTAAGCGCTTTAAATGATGATATGAATATATCTTCAGCTTTAGCACTTATAGATGAGATGATAAGTCATGCTAATGAAACGCTTGATACAGCAGGAAAACATAAGCTTCTTAAACGTGAAACTATGGCTAATCTTGCATACATTCAAAAGGTCTTGGGTTTTGGAGTGAAAAATCCTTATGAATATTTTCAATTTGGTGTAGATGAGACAACAAAAGAGAGTTTAAACACTCTTATAGAGCAACGAAACGCAGCAAAAAAGGAAAAAAACTTTGAGCTATCAGACAAACTTCGTGATGAAATCTTAGCCTATGGTGTCAATCTTATGGATACACCACAGGGAACATTTTGGGAAAAGGTCTAGCTTAAGCAAACTCTATCTTTCCCACTGCGTTTAGCTTCATAGAGTGCATCATCTGCACGTTTTATGCTCTGTTCTATCGTCTCTTCTTTTGCAAGATCTACCTCTGAGACGCCAATACTTACCGTAAACTTCACATCGTGATTTACTCGTAACTCGTGTATCTTTTTTCTGATCTTTTGCGCAATAACATACGCACCTTTTATATCTGTATTTGGTAAAAGCAAGATGAACTCTTCACCTCCAAATCTACATATGATGTCACTTTTTCTACTTTCTTCTTTTAGGGTTTTTGCAAGACTTACAAGCACATCATCGCCCACTTTATGCCCAAAAGTATCATTTATCTTTTTAAAGTCATCTATATCGAGCATCATCACAGAGAGTGCTTCTTTATTTCTTTTTGCAAGATTTAAAATTTTTTCACTGATTTGCGTGAAGTATCGTCTGTTATAAAGTTTGGTCAAGGGGTCAGTTGATGCCAAGAGTTCTAACTCTTTTTGTTTCTCTTTTAAGAGTTCATGACTTTGCATCAGTTCTTTTGTTTGCTTTTGCAGTCTGTTTTTTAAACGCAGTAGTTGTAAATACATCAGAGTTCCGATACTAATTATCAAAAGAAAAACAGCTACAATCCAGTAAATAAGTGTGTAATCCACATCTTTTTTATTTTCAGAGGCAACCCAATGGTTTAGTATCTCTTCTTGTTGTAAATGAGAAACACTTTTAACAGCTTTATCAAAGATATGCAGTAATGTGGCATCATCATTGCGTACACCTACACCCAAATCCCACGTCCCATCAAACTTTCCTGTAATCTTTAGCTCATCATCATTATATTTATGCTTAAAAGCATATCGTATCGTTGCCAAGGTTCCGATATAGCCATATACTTCACCTAGAAGTACCTTCTGTAGGCCTTCATCTAAATTTTCTACCTCAACGATATTTAGATAAGGATATTTCTCTTTGAGTATTTCCATATAAGCATACCCTTTTGTTATCGCTAGTTTTTCATTTCCTAAAGAAGCAAAGTCAACTATAAAAGGTTTATCTGTTTTTGTTGCCATAACAATAGGGATCTTCAAATACGGTGCCGTAACATTGATGTACTTTTTTCTTGAAGATGTTGGCATCACTAAAGATAAAATATCACATTTTCTTTTTTTTGCAAACTTTATTGATTCACTCCAGTTTTTTGTTGGAATGAGTTCTATTTTTGTACCAATAAAATCTTCAAAAATTTTAAAATATTCCGCACTCATGCCAATATGCTTAGCCTTGTCAATCTTTTCAAATGGCATCCAATGAGGATCTACACACATAGTAATGACTTTTTTCTTTTGAAGATATGCTTTTTCTTTTGTTGTTAAAGCCTCATTTTTAGGAAGTTTGTATATCAAATCATCTACATCTACTTGCTCATGTAAAAGTCCTAAAAATCTATATGCTTCAAAAATTTTGTCTATCTTTTGTTTCTCTATATTCCCTATAGACTTATCTTTTGCTAGTATCAAAGGCTTAGATGCCATGGCTTCATACAAAAGTGCACCTTCCCTCTTATGTTGTGAATTATACTTTTTCAAAATCACATCTACCGTCTCATTTATATGCGACAAAGCATACTCCCAACCTTTGAGTGAAGCTCTTGTGAAGTTTTCTACCTGCTTTGGATGTTTTTGTAACTCTTCTTTTGAAGTAAAAAGAAGATTGTCATAAAAATCATAGCCATATTTTTTTGGATGCCATACTTTGTAGCCAACACCCATTTTATCAAGAGCATAGAGTTCATTCGTTATATAACAAGAGGATATATCTACCTTATGCTCAAGTAAATCTCCTAAATCAAAAGTCGGTTCAGTCACTTTCATATCCTCAAAAGAAAAACCTGCACTTTGAAGCATAGAATTGAGTGCAACATTAAGTGTTCCCTCTTTTTCTATCATGACTTTTTTGTTTTTTAAATCTTCTAAAGATTGTATATTTGAAGAGTTTAATGAGACTAAAGCAAGTGGAGAAGTTTGATAGATTGCAGATAAAAGCACAATTTCATGACTATATAGTAAAACATTGGTATAAGAGATGCCAAAGGTACTGTTGCCATCTACAACAGATTTCATAATGTCTAAACCATTTTCATACTCTTTTAGTGTAACATCAAGTCCAACATCTTGATAATACCCTTTCTCTTTTGCCATATAAAAACCAGCAAATTCAAACTGATGTTTCCATAATAATTGCAGTGAAACCTTTTCAAGTGTTTCATGATTAGCAAATAAACTCAAAGTAAAAACGACCAATAACAAGATATATCTCATATACCATCCATATTTTTATAGTTTCTATCATTCTACTATAAGCAAACTTAGTTTATTAATATCAAACTAATCTTCTTTTGAATATGATTCAACTTTAAAACTCAGGAGCAAGGATAAACTACATGCTTAGTATCACGCAACTTCAAACGCAGCTACAAGAAAGTTCGCTAAACGCAGCGAATGAATTTAAACGTCTTTTTCACGGTCGAGGTGGTTTATATGAAGGCTACAAGCATCTCATAGTTGATTCTATAGACGAAGTTCTTAGTGCTGCGTTTTATTTTGAAGAGGCAAATGAAGCAGAGATTATCACGATGCTCAAAAACTTTACAAACAACTCCGAGCAATACAAAACCTTGGTTATTCAAAGAAGATATCTCCCTGGTGCACCAAGTGAAGTACTTATCGGTGAAATCCCAGACGATCTATATGTGCAAGAAAATGGTATGAAGATAAAACTCAACCTCCTCTCAAACAAAAACAGTGGTTATTTTCCTGATATGAAAAACGGAAGAGCTTTTGTAAAAACAAACGCGGTAGATAAGCATGTACTCAACCTTTTTTCTTACACCTGTGCTTTTTCTCTTGCAGCAAAACTTGGTGGTGCAAAGAGTGTTCTTAATGTGGACATGAGCAAAGGGGCACTCAAAACTGGTATGGCAAATCATTCTCTAAATAACATTGACCCAAAAGGTGTGAGTTATCTCCCTTACAATATTTTAAAATCCTTCTCCTCACTCAAACGCAGAGGTCCGTATGATATGATTATCATTGATCCACCAAGTTTTCAACGTGGCAGTTTTGAAGCGACAAAAGATTATGAAAAAATCATCAAAAAACTTCCACAAATTGCTAGTGAAGATTGCATCCTTTTAGCCTGTTTAAATTCTCCCGATTTAACTAGTGATTTTATCATCAAAATGATACAACAATGGGCACCAAGTTTTAAGTTCCAACTGCGTTTAGAAAACCTCGAAGAGTTCAAAAGTTCTGACGAAGAAAAAAGCCTTAAAAACCTCGTATTTCAGCGCCTTATCAAATAAATATCACAAATAAAAAATTTATAAATTATATAACTAAAACTTATTGATTTTATAAAAAAGATTTAATTGTTTGTTAAGTTTTATTGGAATAACATTGCGGCATGAAAAATCGTATAGTTAACTTTTTCAAATGGATTTACTTTTTATATTATGACGGGTTCACTAGTATGAAAGTAGGCAAAACACTTTGGTTGCTTATAGTCATTAAACTGTTTGTCATGTTTGTCATTGTAAAATGGCTTTTTTTTCCAGATGTACTCAAAGAAAATTTTCATTCCGATGAAGAAAGAAGTGCGTATATTTTAGACACATTAACAAAGGAGAGATAAGATATGGAACACACTGAATTGCTGACTGATTGGTCGCGTGCACAATTTGCACTTACGGCACTCTATCACTGGCTCTTTGTACCACTAACTTTAGGTTTGACATTTATAGTTGCGATTATGGAAACTATCTATGTAAAAACAGGTGATACGAAATGGAAGGAGACAACAAAGTTCTGGATGGGACTTTTAGCGATTAACTTTGCTATTGGGCTTGCTACTGGTATCATTATGGAGTTTGAGTTTGGTACGAACTGGTCAAACTACTCTTGGATTGTAGGAGATATCTTTGGTGCACCACTTGCTATTGAAGGGCTTATGGCTTTCTTTTTAGAATCAACATTTTTTGCTGTCATGTTCTTTGGTTGGAATAAAGTAAGCAAAAAAACACACCTTGTTTCTACGTGGCTTGTGGCAGTTGGGTCTAACCTTTCAGCGCTTTGGATTTTGATCGCAAATGGTTGGATGCAAAATCCTGTAGGGATGAAATTTAACCCAGATACCGCAAGACATGAGATGGTTGACTTTTGGGCACTTGTTTTTAATCCAAACGCAGTCAGTAAGTTTTTGCATACAATCAGTAGTGGTTATGTTTTAGCTTCTTTATTTGTCATCGGTATCAGTGCTTGGTACTTAATCAAAAAACGTGATACACAATTTGCAAGACGTAGTATCATTGTAGCTTCAAGTTTTGGTCTTATTACTTCCCTTTTCTTACTTACAACAGGGGATGAGTCAGCACATCAAGTAGCTCTCAATCAACCTATGAAACTTGCAGCGATGGAAGGTCTGTATGATGGAGAAGAGCGAGCGGGCATTGTTGCCTTTGGTCTTCTTGATCAAACAAAAGAGATAGGTGATGAAAAAGATCCTTTTCATTTTTCATTTGAAATTCCAGGAGCACTTTCATTTTTAGGTTATCATGACCTCAATGCCTTTGTTCCAGGAATTGACAACCTTATAGAGGGAAGCGAGAAGTATGGACTCATCTCTGTAAAAGAGAAAATGAAACGAGGTAAAATTGCTGTAGCTTCACTTGCTGCGTATAAAAGATATAAAAAACAAAACAATATGCCTGAAGCGCAAAAGGCACTCAAAGCATTTGAAGCTAATCAAAAATATATGGGCTATGGTTATTTGAAAAAACCTGAAGATGCAGTACCAAATGTAGCGCTAAGTTTTTATAGCTTTCATATTATGGTTGGACTCGGTACTTGGTTCTTAGTCTTGTTTGCTATGTCACTTTATCTCTCAATGATAAATGAAATGCACAAGAAAAAATGGTTTCTTTATCTAGCACTTCTTACAATGCCTTTAGCATGGGTTGCTCAAGAGGCAGGATGGATTGTTGCAGAAGCTGGTCGTCAACCTTGGGCTATTCAAGACCTTTTACCAGTTGGTATGGCATCATCAAATATTAGTACGACAAGTGTTATGATTACTTTCTGGTTATTTGCTGTTCTTTTTACAGCTTTATTAATAGCGGAAGTGAAGATCATGTTAAAACAGATAAAAATTGGGCCGGAGGGACATTAGGATGTTTGATTTACTTACATTACAAGAATACTGGTGGTTTTTAGTCAGTGTTATAGGTGCGTTATTTGTATTTATGACCTTTGTACAGGGTGGACAAATGCTCCTTTATACTTTAGGTAAAACTGAAGATGAAAGAGACCTTTTAGTCAACTCTCTTGGACGTAAATGGGAACTCACATTTACAGCCTTAGTTATGTTTGGTGGTGCACTTTTTGCTGCGTTTCCACTTTTTTATGCTGTTAGTTTTGGTGGTGCGTACTTTGTTTGGATGGCGATACTCTTTTGTTTTATCATTCAAGCTGTTGCCTATGAATACAGAAAAAAACCAGATAACTTTTACGGAGAGCGTTTTTATGAAACACTTCTCTATATTAATGGTTCTTTAGGAATTTTTCTCATTGGTGTAGCACTAGGCACACTATTTACTGGAGGAAACTTTACAGTAAATGAGTATAATCTTTCACAATGGACACTTCCAAGTTATGGTTTAGAAGCGCTTTTAAATCCTTTTAATGTTGCCTTTGGACTTATGCTTGTATTTTTAGCACGTGTTCAAGGAGCTTTATATTTTTTCAACAACTTAAATGAACCTACAATTACGGCAAGAATTAAAAAAGTAGTAACTGTAAACTTTGTTATGTTTTTGGTGTTATTTCTGTATGTTTTAGCAACTATTCTTTTTAGTGATGGTTATGTTTATGATCCAAACACTGGTGTTGTCAGCATTGAGAGTATGAAGTTTCTTCACAGCTTTTTAGCGATGCCTCTTTTACTTGTTATACTTTTGGTAGGTGTTTTAACACTTCTTTTTGGTATCTTTATCGCTCTTATAAAAAACTCAACAAAAGCAATCTGGTTTAGCGGTCTTGGAACTGTTTTAACGGTTACAATTTTAATGCTTATTTTAGGTGTTAATAACTCTGTATATTATCCATCATTAGCAGACTTACAAAGTTCATTAACGATTGAGAATAGTTCGGGAAGTTTTTATACTCTCAGTGTTATGAGTGTTGTTTCTCTCCTTGTCCCAGTTGTTCTTGGATATATCATCTACTTCTGGCGTAAAATGGACACAACAAAAATTACAATTGATGAGATCAAATCTGATCCTCACCACTATTAGGAGATAAATATGGAAACAATAGCAGAAATGATATGGTACGCATCTTGGCCTGTGGTTATCTACCTATCGGTTAAATTTGTTCAACTCAATTTAAATCATTATAAAAAGATGGAAAGATTAGAAGAACTCGAAGAGTATTTCGCTCAAAATGAAGCTGCAAAAAACTAAGCAGCTTCTCACAATCTACTTACAATAAGTCGCTAAAAGACCTTCTTTTAGTGCCTTATAGCTCTCTTGCCCTCGTAATTTTTTGACGATCTCTAGTCCAAAACAGATAGCCGTTGCAGGTCCACGTGAAGTCATAACATTTTCATCTTCTACCACCATCGTTTTATCACCCATGTACCCCTCTTCTCTTATTTCATCTTCTACTGATGGATAACAAGTATATTTTTGTTTTAAAACTCCTGCTGCGTTTAGAGCATAAGGTGCTGCACAAATCGCTCCGATATTTTTTCCTTTTGCATCCATCTCTTTAAGAAGGCTTTGGACATTTTTATCTTCAGCAAGTAAACGTGTACCACCCCAGCCTCCTGGAAGTACCATCATGTCAAGCTCTTGGGCATTGACATCTTTTACCTCCATATCAGCTTGTAAAACAATGCCATTTGCACCTTTTACAAGCATAGCTGCGTTTAGTGAAGCAACAATCACTTCTATCTCTGCGCGACGAAGTACATCGATAATACTCACTGCCTCTATCTCTTCAAACCCCTCTGCCAATGGCACTAAAACTTTTACACTCATAATTTGCTCCTTGTATCTCTTTTCATTGTATTTTACACTATTTTCTTTTATAAACATCTATTTAAGGGCACCTCTAAAAACCCTAGTATATCTCAGAGGGAAGAAAAAAAGATGAGATTGTGAAAAATCTTTTTTGAAGCATAGCCGTAGCTATGGTGATAAAAAGTTTTTTGCAATATCGCTTTTTTTATCCCTCCCTTTGGGCACTCCATAGGAGCCTACACTCTGCGTTACTCTTTTTCGCCTTAGCTTTGGCTAGGGCTTCAAAAGAGTGCCTTGATTGTAAACTCCTATGCAGTGCTGAGATATGCTAGTGTTTTTAGAGGTGCCCTTAAGTTATTTTACAATAAAATAACATTAAAGGTTAATTTATGTATAAAATTTTTTTACTATTGTTATTTTCATTTATCTTATTTACAGGCTGTAGCCAAGAAAATGAAAAAGAGATAACTATCTCTACAAACCAGTGGATAGGGTATGCGCCACTTTTTTATGCTTATGAAAAAGGTTATCTCGACAAGCTCAATATAAAAATCATAAACAATGTCTCTTTAGCAGAAGCAGCAGAACTCTACCGCGTAGGCAAAGCCAACATGGTAACAACAACTCAACATGAATACAATATGCTCAAACATGAAACACAAGATATCATCCCTATTATATTGCTTGACCGATCCAATGGCGGTGATATGGTTCTCTCAAACAAATCCATCCAAGAACTACACTCTGCAGATAAAATTTACGTCTATTTAGAGGTCGATTCAATTAATCAAGAAATCATTAGAGACTTTATTAAACACAATGGTTTAGACATCAAAAAGATGACTTTTATCAACCAAGACCAACAACAGATCCAAGATGTAAAATTTAAAAAAAATAGAGCGACACTTATCGTAACATACACACCATACAATATACATTTAGAGAAAAAAGGCTTTTTTGAAGTGGCTTCTACTAAAAATATTGATGCTATCATTGTCATCGATGCGCTTTGTACTACATCAGAACTTCTAAAACATGACAAAAAAAGACTACTTGCACTCAAACGCAGTATCGACAAATCTATAGATGTAATTATGAAAGACCCTAAAGCTTCTCACCAAATAATAAAAAAATATATCTCAAATATGAGCTATAGAGAGTATCTAACTTCATTAGATTCTATCAAATGGATAAACAAACCATCCAAAGAGCTTCTAAACTACATATCAGATCTTGATTACAAAGAGGAATATATCATTCAATGAAAAAACTCTCTATAAAAACATTTTCACTTATACTATTACTAACTGTTTTATCCATGGAAATAATCGTATTTTATAATTTTTACACTTCTACAAAGACAACTATCCATAATCTTATTAAAGAAAATTTGCAAACAGATATTTTAAATCTCAGTCATTATCTTAACAAAACATTTCACCCCGGCTCCATCAATAGTGTGGCTTCCCATATTGACAATATTTTAGTTATTAATAACGCCATAAGAGATATTCATATTTTAGATGACAAAGACAAGCTTATTTATCATCCAACAACACGTTATGGTAATCAACACGCTTTTGATACAAACTGTTTACCCATTGCTAAAATTATGCAAAGTGACATTTTGAACAACCAATGTTTTGAATTTCAATTAAAATTTTATAATAATCTTGACCCGTATCATTACAAGGTAAAAATTTATCTTGACAGTGAGTATATTCACAATATTCTTATAGAAGAAGCAAAAAAGATTTTTCTACTTTTTCTAATTGTTTCTCTAGTTTCTGTAGCTTTTCTTATTTTTATTGAAAAAATTTATATCATTATTCCGCTTGAACAGCTAAGACGATACGCCTACTATAGTGAGTATCCACCAAAGAACTTTTTTATCAGTGAACTTGAATCTATACGATACTCATTACAAATCACATTTGAAAGACTCAAACGCGAGCAAGAAAACCTCTACACACTCTCTACAAAGGACCCTCTTAGCGGTTTATACAATAGACTGAGTTTAAAAGAAAAAGTCGAGTGGCTTATCTCAAAAGCACAAAGAGATGGAGATCAATTTGCCCTTATCTTTTTAGATTTGGATAATTTTAAAAATATTAATGACTCTCGTGGACATACCTTTGGAGATAAAGTTCTTTTGCACGTCTCAAAAGTACTTCTAAACGCAGTCAGAGAAAATGATATCGTTGCAAGACTTGGAGGAGATGAGTTTGTCATTGTGCTACCGAAATTTGAAAATGAAGCACAAATTACTGAAGTTGCGCAAAGAATCAAAGAAGAGCTCAGTAAAACATATAATATTAATGATATAAATGAGAGCATTACAGCTAGTATGGGGATCACTATCTTTCCAAAAGATGGAAAAGAGTTTACAACACTCCTTAAAAATGCAGATATAGCTATGTACAAATCAAAAGATTTAGGTAAAAATAATTATCATTTTTTCACCCAAGGCTTAGATAAAATTGTTCAAGATAAAATCACTATGCATAGATTGATGGAAAAAGCACTACAAAACAATCACTTTGAGCTTTTTTATCAACCTAAAGTTGATATACAAACAAACAAGATAGTAAGCTGTGAAGCACTTATCCGTTTACATGACCCTGTAAAAGGCATCATTGCACCAGACAAGTTTATCCCGCTTGCTGAAGAGAGTGATTTTATCATAAAGCTTGGTGATTGGATCATAAAAGAAGCTTGTAAACAACTACGAGAATGGAGTCAAACGCAGCTCGCAGACGTTAAAATCTCTATCAATGTTTCAAGTAGACAGTTAAATGCTGATATTGTGCAAACACTAATAGAAAATCTTCGCAATATAGATGATAAAAAACTTGACCTTGAGATAACAGAGTCAGTCTTTTTAGATGATTTTAAGACGAAACTAAAAGTCATTAAACAACTAAAACGTTTTGGCATTACTTTTTCTCTCGATGACTTTGGAACGGGGTACTCTTCTTTATCATATCTCAAAAACATTCCTTTTTCTACACTAAAAATTGATAAAGCATTTATAGATGAGCTAAAATCAAAGCAAGGAAAAAGTTTTGTCAATATGATTATTGGTATAGCAAATGATTTAGAGATGGATGTAGTCGCTGAGGGCGTTGAAACACAAGAGCAACTCAGCTACCTCAAAGCTGCAAAATGTGAAATGTATCAAGGATATCTTTGTTCAAAACCACTTCCTCCAAAAGAGTTTGAAGAGCTTTTTGCATCAGATAAGTGTTGAAGCTAAAATCAGTATGTAAATATCAACTTCTCTTTACGAAGTTTTTTGTATAATAAGTAAACTTTTAAATACTGGATGATTATGCTCAACTATGAATCAATAAAACCCTTACTTTTTAAACTTCAGCCAGAAAATGCGCATCATGTAGCTGCTTCTGTACTGCGTTTACCAAACCTCTGCCCTACGCCTTTTAACTTTTTTTTACGATCACATTTCGTTCATGACCCGATTTTACGTCAAGAAATTTTTGGACGTACTTTTTACAATCCCATAGGTCTTGGTGCAGGTTTTGATAAAAATGCAACGATGATACGTGGTATCCAGATCTTAGGATTTGGTTTCACAGAAATTGGTACAGTAACACCAAAACCACAAGATGGCAATCCAAAACCGAGAATGTTTCGTCATATAGAAGAAGAGAGTATTCAAAATGCCATGGGATTTAACAATGAAGGCGCATATAAAGTTGCCAAAAGATTGAAAAATATTTTCCCTTTTGTAACACCTATTGGTGTCAATATCGGAAAAAATAAAACAACACCTGAAGCAGAAGCTATCAACGACTATATACATCTCATCAAAGCTTTTGACGGTCTTGGTGACTACTTCGTTATCAATATCTCTTCACCAAATACACCCGGGCTAAGAGACTTACAAAATGAAGCTTTTATCACCAACCTTTTTGCTCAGGCAAAAAAACTTACAAAAATGCCTATACTGCTAAAAATCGCTCCAGATATGGAAGTAGAAGATGCAGTAAAACTTACAAAGATGGCCGTTGAAGCTGGTGCGGATGGCATCATCGCAACAAATACGACCATAGACTACTCACTTGTTAAACATCCAAAAGATATTGGTGGGCTTAGCGGTGCAGTGCTCAAAGAAAAAAGCTTTCAAATTTTTGACGCGATTGCAGCAGAGCTGTATGGAAAAACTACGCTTATCTCAGTTGGAGGAATTGACTCTGCCCAAGAAGCATACAGACGCATAAGAGCTGGAGCAAATCTTATTCAAATTTACAGTGGTTTAATTTTTCATGGTCCGGATATGATTCGCGACATTAACAATGGACTGATCCAACTCCTCAAAAAGGATGGCTTTGAAAACATTTCTCAAGCTGTCGGGGCTGATAGAAAATAATGAAACTACTTTTTACAATACTACTAAGCATAGGAGCTTTAATGGCATCATCACTACCAAACTATGAAACAAAAACACTCAAAAATGGACTACAAATCGTAGTTATTCCCATGAAAAACCACTCAAACGTTATCAGCACTGACATCTTTTACAAAGTTGGAAGTAGAAACGAAGTAATGGGAAAAACCGGCATCGCACATATGCTTGAGCATATGAACTTCAAATCAACAAAAAACCTTCAAGCTGGTGAATTTGACAAAGAAGTAAAAAGTGTTGGCGGTGTGAACAATGCATCAACAAGCTTTGACTACACGCACTACTACATCAAATCAAGTACAGACAACCTTGACACTTCTGTAAAACTTTTTGCAGAACTTATGCAAAACCTAAACTTAAAAGATGAAGAGTTTCAACCAGAGCGTGACGTAGTAACAGAAGAGCGCCGTTGGAGAACTGACAACAATCCTCTTGGATATTTATACTTTAGACTTTTCAATAACGCCTACCTTTATCATCCATACCATTGGACACCTATCGGCTTTATGAATGACATTCGTACGTGGAGCATCAAAGATATCAGAGATTTTCATGCGACATACTACCAACCACAAAACGCCATCTTAATGGTAACAGGCGACGTGAAACCAAAAGAAGTTTTTAGAAGTGCAAAAGCTGCCTTTGCTAAGATAAAAAATGATGGAGAAATCCCTAAAGTCAAGTTTATCGAACCTGAACAAGATGGTGCAAAAAGAGTTATCGTACATAAAGATAGTGAAGTGGAAATGCTCGCTATCACTTTTCACATACCTGACTTTAAAGACCCTGACCAAGTAACACTGAGTGTAATTTCTGAGATACTTTACTCTGGAAAAAGCTCACGTCTTTACAAAGAGCTTGTAGATAAAAAACGTCTTGTAAACTCTATCTATGCCTACAATATGGAGAACACCGACCCAGGACTTTTTATCTTTATGGCGACTTGTAATCCAGGTGTCAAAGCAGAAGATGTTGAAGCCGAACTTATCAAACAAATCAACCTTATGAAAGAGACAAAAGTAACAAAAGCCGAACTAGAAAAAGTGAAAATCAATACAAAATCAGACTTTGTCTATTCACTAGAGAGTTCAACTTCTGTGGCAAATCTTTTTGGAAGTTATCTTGTTCGCGGAGACCTAACGCCGCTCTTAAACTATGAAGATGACATCAACAAAGTAACAGCAAAAAAAGTACAAGAAGTTGCTAAGAAATACTTCAACTTTGACAAATCTACAACACTAATACTAAAGAAGTAAATATATGCTATAATAACAATAGTAATTTGAAAAGGATAAAAATATGAAAAATAGTGAACAAAATAAGATTGACTCGACCAAGAGAGAGTTTATAAAAAAATTTGGCACGTATGCCTCAACTGCACCTGTTGGTATGTATATGCTTATGACCCCAAGCAGTTCAGCCGCTCATACATCTGGAAACTTCACACTAATGTCTAATAATCAGAGACGTGGTTCTTAGGGACATGGCAAGTAAGTTCTCCTCAAAAAGTTAATTATATTTAAGGATTCAGTATCAACTTTACAAAGATACCTTTAAAATGTAAATTTTTACATGCTTGTATCTTAAGAGATTCTCTCTTAATTTTTTCAGAAATTAATGATGTGGTTTATGGATTTGAACGTCAGAATGCAGCTCTTTTTTTAGAAGTAGATTCTTTAATATCTTCTAATATTACAAAGGAGAATATTTTTCTCCAATTCCCTAATATTTCATTAGATATACTGGAAAGAATTTACACACTAGCTACTTGTGATCCTAATCAAAAAAAAGAATCATACACTCAAAAACTAGATATTAAAAAATATACTAAAGATGATTGTAAGAGAATTTCATATGTTGCACAAGGGACAACATTTTTTTTGAACTATAAAGATGAATCGCTATACAAACTAATTCATCCTGTTTTGTCGCACATGTGTAGTGAAGATTATACAACTCACAAAATTTCTGTTGATTTTATTTATCATAAAAAGGATTATTGGGTAATACATTTCAATAATACAGAGGTTTGCGAACCTACACATATTTCCAAAATTATGTTAGTTTTACAAGATATAATGCTTATTGCTTTATACCAATCAAAAAAACATCTTATATCTATACACGCAGCGACTTTAGAATATCATAAAAATGTTTTTTTATTTCCTGCAATAAGCGGATCTGGGAAAACCACTCTTGCTGCTGCACTTATGAAAAGTAACTTTACTTTATACTCTGATGAATTAGCGATCATAGATCTCAAAGGAAATATTCTACCTTTACCCTTTCCTCTTAGTATTAAGGAAGGGAGCTGGAAGATCCTTAAAGACAGTTATCCAATATTATCAAAAACTGATTATCATATCCGTTTTGACAACCAAAAAGTAAAATATTTACCACCCGAACATAAAGCAGCTTCCTTCAATAAACCAACACACATTATATTTCCAAAATATACTAAAAATGTAGCAACTAAACTTACTACTCTCAGTGTATGTGAAGCAATGTATCAAATCAAAGAAGCTGGATATGAATTGAATGAACCTCTTAATATAGAAAATTTTGAAAAAATTTTAGATTATTTAATGTTACTTCCAGCATACCAGTTAGAATATTCATCTTTAGATGAAGCTATAACACTTATTAAAAGCTTCTCAAATGAATAATGTCAATTCTTTCAAAATTTTATGTTCAATACTAGAAACAGCACATGATACTAATGTAATCAAATTGAAAAAAGATATTATCACTAATACTATTCCATGGAATGAAGTGATAAAAATAGCTAATAATACATATCTAATTCCTGCAGTGTATTATTCATTACAAGAAAAAAAGCTTTTTCAATATATTACCGACCAACAGCTCTGTGAATATTTATCTACAATTTTTGAATTTAATACCCAACGCAATATAGAAATATTAAATCAACTTTTAGATTTAAATAATACTCTACATGATCTAAATATCTCACCAATTTTTTTAAAAGGTTCAGCACTATTATGTGAAAATACTTATGAAAAAATAGGTATAAGACATTTAACTGATATAGATATATTAATCGAAAAAAATAAAATAGAAATTGCATTAAATGAACTTTTTGACCATGGTTATAGTTATCTAAACAAAAATACGACAAATAACATAGATATAAATTCACATCATGTAAGTCCAATATCAAAAGAAGGAATGCCCACATCTGTAGAAATACATCGAACTGTTCTTGGAGAGAGTGCTGTAAAATTCATGCCTAATCCTCAAAACTATACAGTAAATTGTTCCCATCCAGATTTTATAAATGCAAAAATATTTAAACCTACTTACATTATATATCATGCCTTTTTACATACTGAATTACAAGATGAAAACCATAAATATAAAAGATTAGATTTACGGCATCTATATGATTTTGTGACCATAGTAAACAAATATAATAATGAAATAAACTGGAAATTATTACATCATTTGACAACAAAAATAAATTGCCAAGAGATTTTATATGATTACTTATATCTTGCAAAGATGTTTTTTTTCTTAGATACACCTTTAACAATTGAAAATAAACATACAATTCTACATTATAAAAAAGTTTTAAAAGGTATTGCATTAGAAAACACAATTTTAGAGAAATTTTATCCTTTGTCATGTTTTATACCTAAATTAACAAAAGCCTACTCTCGCAAAAGATTAGAAAAAATATATGGATTTAATTCTAATATAGGATATTTTATAGCAACTTTGAAATATATGTTCTTTCATATAAAAAATATAAAACTTTAAAAAATGAAACTGCTTTGTAGTACTTCTGTATAGTATAATGCACCCCAAAATCAAGACCAGTAAATCAAATATTTTAATTTCACCTCTCTATGATACCAGTGGTAACAGATTTACTCCTTTTTCATCTAAATTATTATCAGCTTGATAGTAAACTTCAT
>NZ_JALSKT010000062.1 GCF_026988655.1 Sulfurimonas sp.
GAGTATAGCACATCCGAGTGAGAAAGGGGGCTATAACAAAACGTTAAGAAGTGTGTAAACTTTATAAAGTATAGTACATCGGAATTCATTCTATTGTATGATGCTATCAATTATTCCTAAAATTTGATTTATTGTTGTTTGGTTTGCTTTTTCTATAAATTTTATGTTTCTTGAATTATAATCAATTGACTTCATCTGTTCAGTCATAATATAACCTGTAATGTTTTCACTGTCGACTTTGATATGAAATGGAAAATCTCTTTTTGTGTTTGTAATTGGACAAGCAAAAGCTAATCCTAAATGTTGGTTAAAGATTTTATTGCTAATGATTATTGCTGGTCTTCTCCCCTTTTGTTCATGTCCGCTTTGTGGGTCAAAGCTTAATGCTACGATGTCTCCTTGCTCAGGGATATATTTTACCACTCTTCTTTTCCTGCTTGATTATCAAATTCTTCATAAGCTTTATATTCTTTTGGTATTTTACTGACTAAACTATTGATATCATATTTTTCTCTTGATGGCTTTACTGGTTCGAGTATGATTTTTTGATTTTCAATAAGAATGTTCATTTTATCACCAACAGACAAGTGCAACTTCTTCATAATGTCTTTTGGAAATCGTAAACCTTGAGAATTACCCCAACTTGAAATTGTAGCTGTCATGAACTATCCTTTAATAATGTATATCCTAAGTATATCTTTTATTTGATTAGCTGTCAATGTGTTATATTTGATAGTGAATTCAGAATGATATGCTAAAATACACAAAAAGCTATCAGCGGTGCTAGTGAAGTTGGATACATATCTTTGAAAAAACATACCCTCTGCTCACTCCTTTTTGAGACGACTTCTGATTATCAAGCAAATCTTCAAACATTACTGCGTTTAGTAAACGCAGCTGATGAGAACTCTATCATTGTTGCACCTGAAGTTTGTTTGACGGGCTTTGATTATGATAACTTTGAGGCTGTTACTGCGTTTGGCGATGTGGCCGGTGAGGCTCTTAAAAAAGTATCTTCTCAAAAGACTATTATCTTGACGATTATTGAAAAAAGAGATGACTGCGTTTACAACTTTGCAAAAGTTTTTCATAATGGTGAGATGGTTTACGAGAGAGCCAAAGCAAGGCTTTTTAAGTTTGGTGGGGAAGATAAGTATTTTGTTGAGGGTAGTGATGAAGATGTTCGTATCATTGAAGTTGATGGTATGAAGATAGCATTACTTATCTGTTTTGAGCTGCGTTTTAAAGAGTTATGGCAAAAAATAGAAGGTGCAGACATCATAGCAGTTCCCTCATGGTGGGGAGTTTTAAGAACAGAACACTTTAAAACACTGACGAAGGCACTCGCCATTATAAACCAGTGTTATGTTATAGCAAGTGATAGTGCAAATGAAGAGTGCACAGGTTTGAGTGCGGTTATAACACCACAAGGTGAAGCGTATTATAATGGGAATAAGCCTTGCTTAGAACTTAAATATAATAAAAAAGACATAGCTTTAATGCGAAGATATATGGATGTAGGGATAAAATAGATTGGATAGAATAACAGCAACAAAAACAGCACGGATGGCAGATGAGATACAAAAGCAGTTTCTTCTCTCTCCAGAGATAAAAAAAGCGATAGCTAACACTAACAGAGAAGCATTTGTTCCTGCAGGTTTTAGACACAATGCTTATAAACTTGATGCACTGCCTATTGGTGGGGCACAGTATATTAGCTCCCCTCTTACTGTTGCGAAGATGACAGAGTACCTTTTTCCTCGTGGAGCTGATAGAGTTCTTGAGATAGGTTGCGGGAGTGGGTATCAAGCTGCAGTTCTTTCTCATCTTTTTCGTGGGGTTTTTACTATTGAGCGAATTGAGCCACTTATCTTAGAAGCTAAAAAAAGATTTCGGGATTTGGGTATTCATAATGTTCACACAAGAACAGATGATGGACAAAATGGCTGGATAAAGTATGCGCCATATGATAGGATACTTTTCTCAGCTACGGCAAAAGAGATTCCTGCTAAGCTTTTTGATCAGTTAGCTGATGGCGGTATTTTGGTTGCACCCATTGAGAAAGGTAACAAGCAAGTCATCACCCGTTTTATGAAAAATGGGTCTCACATTGAAGAAGAAGAGCTTGAAGATTGCGATTTTGTGCCAATTTTGGATGGTGTACAAAAGTAGTTAGCTGTAAGCTTTTTTAGTGTAAAATATCCCTAATTTAAACGAGGGTGTGTTATGGAAGAGATGTACGGCATAAAATATTTTAGACCAGAAGTGGTACTTCTTCAAGATACGGGTATCGGCGTAGCAGAAACTGCCGCACGAACCTGCTATGATAGTTTCTCAAACAGTGAAAATGATGTTGTTAAAGAGATAGAAAACAAGCTTCCAAACGCAGCAATGTGTGAAACACTCAACGAGATAGAAGAATCAAACTTACTTGATGACTTGGCATGGACTTACTTTCACCATTCAATTTTAGAACATGCAAATCTCAGTTTTTTGATCCGTGGAACAAGTCGTGGTGTTTTACAAGAGCATGCCCGCCATCGTATTCAAGCTATCAGCGTGAGAAGTACTCGCTATACTATGAGTTCTATCATCAATGCCTTTGTTGCTTCAAAACATGGTGGAGATAAAAACTTTTTTATCCAAAAACTTCTCTCTTTTGATATGTTTGTCACAGCTGATGAAGCTTATAATGCTTTAGAGATTGCTGGAATGTATGACAAGCTTGATTATCAGTCTAAAATTGTAGAAGATTTTCATGCTATTGCTGTGGCAAAAAGTTCTTTGCCTTTTATAGAAGAGTTTTCTGGGAAACCTGAAGCACTTTATAATGCATTGCAAAATGGAAAGAAAAAACGTAATGTGGGAGATGCTTTTAAGCATATCATCACAGATAACGTAAAAGTTGATATGGTTGTGACATTCAATCTCAGAAGTTTAAAAAATTACTTTACTCTTCGTGATAGTGGGGCGGCATATTTTCAGATACGTTGGCTTGCACAAGAGATGATAAAAGTGACACCACAAAAATACCTTGACTTGATTGTTAAGAATAAATAGGATGTTTCATGTATAAAATTTTACTACTAAGTGCATTGTTGTTGAGTGGATGTGCAAATATAAAAGTGACAGGTGCCATGTGTGATAGAATTGAATCGCAACCGGGTATGATTATTCCTCAAGAGTGCCGCGCTTATGATGAAGCAAAAGCAGATAAAGCATTTAATAAAACTAAAAATGAAAAAATTCACTCCAATGAAGACATAATTAAATTTAGTAAGGATACAGATGATAACTAAAATCGAAACAGCACAGACGTTACTAGATGCACTGCCGTATATCAAACAGTATAGAAATGAGATCTTTGTTATAAAATACGGTGGTTCAGCACAAATAAACCCAGAGTTGAAAGATAAATTTGCTCAAGATATCATCTTACTTTACCTTATTGGAATTAAACCAATTGTTGTGCATGGTGGTGGTAAAAAAATCAATGAGATGCTAGATAAACTGCAAATTGAAAGTGAATTTGTAGATGGTATGCGTGTAACAAATGCGCAGGTAATGGAAGTTGTTGAGATGGTACTGAGTGGAAATATTAACAAAGAAATTACAACGCTTTTAAATATGCATGGTGGTAAAGCCATGGGAATGACGGGAAAAGATGCAAACTTTTTGACAGCTGAGCCAAAGGCAAATGGTAAGTATGGACTTGTGGGAGAAATTGTAAATATTGACTCTGAAGTTATTAAAAAACTTATAGAAGATAAGTTCATCCCTGTGATAGCTCCTATAGCTTCGGCAAATGAGATAAATCATCCTGGTTTTAACATCAATGCGGATTTAGCCGCAAGTAAAATTGCCGCTGCAGTGAACGCAAAAAAGATTATCTTTATGACAGATATCGTTGGTGTTTTAGATAAAGATAAAAATCTTTTAACAACACTTACAGAAGAAGAGATATATGCATTAAAAGCAGACGGAACAATACATGGTGGAATGATTCCAAAAGTAGATGCTTGTCTTGAAGCCATAGATGGTGGTGTTGAAAAAGCACATATAATTGATGGAAGGGTTGAGCATTCTATTCTTTTAGAAGTGTTAACCAGCGAAGGGATTGGAACGGTTATTAAAAAATATTAAATATTTATTTTTTATTGGCTACAATTCGATTATCAATTAAAAGGAAACAATTATGGCTAGAAGTGCAGTATGTGAATTATGTGGAAGTGACGAAGATGTAACGTTGATGACGGTGCCACAAGGTGAAGAGGGTGAAGAAGGTTCTATATATGTTTGCGCAAATTGTAAATCTCAGATAGAAAATGAAGAACTTGATGAGACTCATTTTAACTGTTTAAACGACTCTATGTGGAGTGAAGTACCAGCTGTAAAAGTTATGTCAGGACTTTTACTCAGTCAACTTGGTCGCCAAGATTTACTTGAAATGATGTACTTAGAAGAAGCAGAACAAGCTTGGTTTGATAAAGCGCAAAGTGCTGCAGCAAATAAAGTAGTCTTTCGTGATGCAAACGGTGTTGAGCTTCATGCAGGAGATAGCATCGTCATACTCAAAGACTTAGATGTAAAAGGTGCTGGGTTTACTGCTAAGCGCGGTACGACTGTAACGAGAATCTCTTTACCTAATGATATGGATGATCATGTTGAAGGTCGTGTAAACGGGACGAAAATTTATCTTAAAACAGAATTCATCAAAAAAGCCTAACTCTCTTGAAACCATACGAAAGATTTTACACGATAGATAAGGATTTTCGTAATCCTTATGCTCGTGATAGAGATAGAATCATCCATTCGGGTTCTTTTAGAAAACTTGAGTATAAAACACAAGTTTTTTTGAATCATGAGGGTGATTACTTTCGTACACGCCTCACACATTCCATAGAAGTATCTCAAATAGCACGCTCAATTACTTCCCAGCTTGAGTTAAATGAATCACTCTCAGAAGCCATTGCCCTAGCACATGATTTGGGTCATACTCCTTTTGGGCATGTTGGTGGCGATAGTTTGGATGAGTGTTTAAGGGCAGATGGCTTTAGCAATGGGTTTGAGCATAATTTTCAAAGTTTTAGAGTTGTCACAAAGCTTGAAAAACGATACAAAGGGTTTAATGGACTCAATCTTACTTTTGCAACATTAGAAGGAATTTTAAAACACTCATATCCTTATAAAAAGTCCTTTCTTCCAAAAGAGATAGATGAACAATTTGATCTCAATAAACATCCTACATACGAAGCGATGGTAGTTGACCGTGCTGATGAGATTGCTTACATGAGCCACGACATAGATGATGGTGTAAACTCAGGACTTATCACTTTTGAAGATTTAAAAGAGAGTGAACTCGCATGTGAGATACTTGAAAAAGTTGCAAGTGAAGGTGTAGGAGAAGAGAATGACGAAATGTTTCGTTATCGTTTTAGCTCAAACCTTATCAACCATCTTGTGTATTCCTTGCTTGATTATTCAAAAGAAAAAGTAGCAAATTGTGAAGAGATGCCTGTAGGTTTTGATAAAGAACTCGAAACAAAGATAAAAAAACTCAAAAAAATTCTTTTTGTAAAGATGTATCAGCATAAAAATATTGTAAGAAAAATGTATGCAGGGAAACAAGCCGTAAAAGGACTCTATACAGGTCTAATGGAAGAAGAGAAGATGTTACCACAATTTTATTACAAACAGCTCGATTTACGAAGTAAACATCGTGTTGTTGCAGATTATATTGCGAGTATGAGTGACAGATATGCACTCAATTTTTACAATGAAATGTACGGTAAGATTTAAATTCTAGAAATTTGTTGTGTAATGTCTTTGGTTGAATAGTTAAAAGTAAAGTTTGATAAAGTGTCTTGAAGATGAGTAAAAAGCCCGAAGGCTTAATACTACAGGCGTGATTCGTAACGTCTCATCATATAAAGACGTTTAAGCATTTTTTTACGAGAAGCAATTTTGAATTTCTTACGTTTTTCAGTCTCTGTTTCATGGAAACGACGAGCACGAGCTTCAGTAACTATTAAGTTACGGTCAACTTGTTTTTTGAAACGTCTGTAAGCTGCATCAAAGTTGTCATCTGAGCGTAGTACAATACCAGGCATATCACATCACCCACTTTCTGTTTAAATTTTAGAAGTGAAAGTATAACTAAATAATTCGATTATAGCAACTTCCAATTATTTTCTAAATCTCAAATCATTGATAAGTTCAACAATGAGATTGCGATATACTTTAATAGTGTAAGAAAAAAGGTTACAAAGAGCTAATACTCCACTAACACTTCTATGTAATAATACCACCATCAAAACAAAGGAGTTCCAAATGAAACTTACAACAATCTTATTAACAACAGCACTAATGGGTGCTTTTACTTTAACAATGGCAGAAGATACAACTACTACAAGTATTGATGCACAGATACAACAAATCAAAAATGCTTCTCCTGATGAGCGTGTAGAGCTTATGAATGAGTTTAAACAAAGAGTAATGACAATGAATCAAGAAGATCGTCAAGCAGCGATTAAAGAGATGCAAGCAAGCCAAGAGAAAGTACATACTCAAGGTCAAGAAGGTATGCAAGGAATGCAGGATGGTCAAAACAAAGCAAGCACACAAGTTCATGAAGGTATGCAAGCAGGTGAAGAAGCACATCAGGCGACAATGACACAGATGCAAACACGCCAAAATCAAGATATGGAACAATTCCAAAATATGAATCAACAACAAATTGGTAATCAAGTTGGACATATGATGGATCAAGGGCGTGGTAACTTAAATCACCAAATGAAATAAGAAAAATGAAATGTAGTTTATCTCTTATATTATTGGGTTTAGTCTCCACATCTCTTCTTGCAAGTGTAGATAGTGATATGGATGGTGTTGATGATACTATAGATCAATGCCCAAATACACCCTTTACGGATTTAGTTAATTCGGTGGGGTGTACAAAAAAGAGTCTGATTTCCAAGCATCATTTTGATGTTATAGTGGGAGCAAGCTATGCGGACACTAACTACATAACGCTTACTAAAACAAAAACGATAGCGAGTACTTTCGCAGTAGACTACTATTATAAAAATTTTTCTATTCAAGCGTCCACAGCTTACTATGCAGAACAATCAGAAACTACAAATACAACAACAAATGGCTTATATGATAGCTATATAGGTGCTTCGTATAAACTACATCCCGTAAAAAACCTCTCACTGCGTTTAGGAGCAGGGGCACTTTTGCCAACATACGAAACAAGCCTTAACAATAACAATACAGACTATACAGCTTTTACAAACGCAGCATACAACATAAATAAACTCAATCTTTTTGTAGCTTATTCTTATACTATGATTAATGATAGTGATGTTTCAGATGCAACTACAACAATTCAGTATCAAGATACGAATGCTTTAAATGTGGGAGTAGGCTATAGTTTTACTTCAAAATTTTATCTTAGCTCATCATATTATACAAGTACGAGTATTTATAAGGGTGTAAAAGATATCCAAACAGCATCTTTGTATAGTTTTTATCAAATTAACAAACACAGATCAGTTTCTTTGAGTTATGCTTATGGTTTAAGTGATACTGCAAGTGACAACTATGTTGCACTGCGTTTAGGGTTTTATTTTTAAATTATAAAATTTGTTTGCTAATATCATCTCCTTTTTATCAAGAAAGTGATATAATGCGAACAAATATTTTAGATAAAATTTATGAAGGAGATTAGTTGTGAATAAAAGTATATCGGTCTTGTTGTTTAGCGGTTTTATTACATTGGTTTCTGGAGTTGATTTTAGCATGGTTAGTGCGCAAGAACTACAAAAAATGTCTACAAAAGAACAGGTAGAGTATATTAACAATTTTAAAGAAGAGATAGCTTTGATGAACTTTGATGATAGGCGTAAAGCTTTAGACAAGATGCGTATCAAAATGAGACTACAAAAACTTCCAGGTCAATCAAAAGAGTATATTCAGCAAATGCAGTTAACTACAAGTGACGATATGAATAGAATGCAAGGAATGTTTCAACAAGAAGCATATAAAATTGTACAAACAACAGTAAATACAAGCAAAACGATTGGCGACGGATTGCCAATCCCTTTTTGATAAAGTATGATGGCAAAGATGAAAATATTTAAAAATTTTACTACGTTTATTCTAGTCTTTATCTCTAGCGCACTTTTTGCTTATACCGACAGTGATATGGATGGTGTTGATGATGCAATAGATAGATGTCCAAATACTCCACTAAGTGATTTAGTAAATATACACGGGTGTACGATTAGCAAACTTGAAGATGATTTTAACTTTGATATAGTCTATGGAGTTAACTATGCCGATTCGAGCGAACAGATTGCAAACACGCTTGATATTCCTGCTGCGAGTTTGCGTCTAGATTATTATTACAAAAACTTTTCTATTCAAGCATCGACTTCTTACTTTCTCGCCATAGATGCAGATAACAATACAACAACGGGTTTATATGATACTTACCTTACTGCAGCTTATCAGTTTAAGCCACATTCAGATATTTTACTCAATGTCGGCTTGGGAGTAGTCCTTCCAACATATGAGTCTGAAGCGATGAAAAATAAAACAGATTATAAAGCATACACAAGCGTGAGTTATATGAAAAGAGGTGGAAGCATTTTTGCAGGATACTCGTACACAATTACAAATGATGAGTTTGTAGCAACTAGTGACTTTAAGTATCAAAATACGGCTGCTTTTAATGTAGGTGCAGGGTATAATGTGACAACTAGACTCTATTTGAGTGCGGCATATAATAACACAGATAGTATCTATACCGGAGTACAAAACCTTGAAACAGCTTCTCTTTACGGATACTATAGTATTAATGAGAGAAGATTTTTTATCTTTAGTTATGCATATGGTTTAAGTAGTTCTGCTAATCCAAATGCTTTTACTGCCCTTATGGGTTACTACTTTTAAAGTCTGAGTATGAAAAAAAAGATCCTGCTCTTAGAAGATGAGTTTGAGCTTGCGGAGACTTTGCAGGAGCTTTTAGAAGAAAATGGCTATGCAGTAGATATGGTGCACAATGGCAATGATGCTATTGATGCTTCGTATGAGAATAGGTATGATTTATATATATTTGATATCAACGTCCCAGATATGAATGGACTTGAACTCCTTAAAAGCCTCCGAGATGCAGAGGATAAAACTCCTACAATTTTTATCAGTGCTTTAGTTGATTTGAACTCTATTGCCAAAGCTTTTGAAGTCGGTGCAGAGGATTATCTCAAAAAACCTTTTTTCCCACAAGAACTTCTTATCAGAGTGAATGCCAAATTTACACAACGCCAAGAACAAGTGATAGAATACAAAAATACAAAATATTTTCCCGATAAAAAAGAATTTTATCTTGATGAAAAAATAGTCTCTCTTGGGGATGTTCAACTTTGTCTTTGTGATGTCTTTATGCGAAATATTGGCAGTGTAGTAGATAAGTCAATCTTGATGGATTGTCTGCAACATCCTTCAGACACAGCACTGCGCGTAGCACTAAATAAGCTAAAATCTACAACAACACTCCCCATAAAAAATATCCGTGGGGTAGGATATACACTTGAAAAAAGTTGAATTAGAATCTCTCATTAAAAGCTTTTTTCTTTTTTTTCTTTCTCAAACACTTCTTGTTGGTGCGCTTTTTTTTGTTTATTATAATAAAGAGATACAAACACTTGATGAGTCTATCTTCTCAAAGATGCGGGTGTGTAGTTATTCGCTTCGTTGTAAAGAGTTTGATATTGGGTTTGTTCCTGCAAAAAAGTATGAACTTTACAAACTTTACAAAGATGACAAAGCACTAAGTGTCTACTTTCCCATTCCAAAATCAGAGAAAAATAATCTGAAGATATTTTTGCCAAAAGAAAAATACACAAAAGAGCTAAGAAAGCTCAAAAGTGATGTAAGATTGAAGTTTTTTGTTGTCCTTTTTATCATCTTTATTCTCTCAGCATTATTCTCTTTTTATGCACTTTACCCTTTGAGAAATGCACTGCGTTTGACAGAAGAGTTCATTAAAGATATTCTTCATGATTTTAACACACCGCTTGCCACACTGCGTTTGAATGTCGCTATGCTTAAAAGTGAACTCAAAGAAAACACTAAAATAAGAAGAATAGAAAATAGTGTACAAACGATACTCAACCTTCAAGCCAATCTTCGGGCATATCTAAGCTCACACCTTGCACAAAAAGAGGAGTATCTACTCAAAGATTTTTTAGCAGAGCGTGTTGCTCTTCTGGGTGCAAATTATCGGCATATTACATTTAACATTGATGTAGATGAAAAGGTTAAACTTTTTACAAACAAAGATAGCTTTACTCGTATCATAGACAATCTTTTATCAAACGCAGCAAAATATAACAAACAAAATGGCAGTGTTAGTCTCAAACTTGAAGGCACTCTTTTAAAGATAAAAGATACTGGAAAAGGCATCCAAAATCCTAAACGAGTCTTTGAGAGATTTTATAAAGAGCAAGAACGTGGCATCGGTATTGGTCTGCACATCGTACAAAAACTTTGCCAAGAGTTAGAGATTCTAATTTCACTAGAGAGCAAAGTGGGTGAGGGGAGTGTTTTTTCTTTGGATCTCTCAAAGATTATAAAGGTCTGAGATGCAAGTGCATAGGCTTGGACTTATTGAGTATGAAAAAGCTCGAAAAGTGATGCAAGAGATTCATTCACAAGCTTTACAAGATGGACAAAATCATCTTATCCGACTTAATGAAAAAATATGGGGTCTAAAAAGTGCTTGAAACTACGGTATAGTAATGGCTAAAAAGGTTTTATTTACAATGAGCTGTAAAAAAATGCAAAAATATGTCCAAGATGTCAAAATAATAAC
>NZ_JALSKT010000063.1 GCF_026988655.1 Sulfurimonas sp.
TTCTGCAGGATTAGAAGTTACATCTCTACCATGAAAAAGAATAATATTGCTGTTCTACAGGGACTTAAAAGTGCTTTAGATGGAAAAGCTTACACTCCTGTTGGGGTTGGGTGCTGAATGGTTACGATTTTTTCAAGAAATCTTTTTATATACTTTAGTGATGAATACAAGATTGAAGCATATAGAGAACTTCAGAAAATATCTAAAAATGAATATACACAGATTGTTTTAGGGCATGCGGATATATCGAGTAAATTGGCAAAATATATTAAAAAAGGAGAATTTTATAATGAATAAAAGTTTAATAAGTGGGATACTTTTTTGTTTATGTAGTTTGCAATTGAGTGCAGATGGAACAGATACAATAGTTCCTGACAGACCTGGATTTAGCACAGGAACATATACTGTGCAGCCTGGAAGATTAAATGTTGAAGTTGGGTATGATTACACCTATAATAATACTACAAATACACAAACAATGCCTTTGGCGGTTTTACGAACAGGTATAAGTGAAGATTTAGAGTTTGACTTTATGTGGGATGGAATTTACATAGAGAAGAGTTCTTCATCTGAGATACAATATAGTAAAATAGTAACGGTTGGAGGAAAGTATCGTCTTATAGAAAATGATACATATAATATTTCATTAATGGGATTAATAGGAGTGCCAACAGACACTTCAAACAGTAAAAATATGGAATATTTTGCAGGATTATTATGGGATTATGCCTATAGTGATTTTTTATCTTTCTTTGGTACTTTGCAATCAACTTCTTATAAAGATAATAATCTAAGAGTTTATGACATTGAACTGGCGATTGGCAGTTCTTTTGTGCATACAGATAAGCTTTCTACATTTTTAGAGATCTATACAATACAACCACAGCAAGAGCAAATAGAAAAAGAAGATTTTATGGACGGTGGCGTCATGTATCTTATCTCCAAGAATATACAAATTGATATGAATATAGGGTTGGGACTCAATAGTCATTCTGATAATTATATAGGTGCCGGTGTAGCAATACAGTTTTAAAAAGGTATCTTAAGAAGAATGAGTGTGCCTTGGTTTATTTTTAAATCAATATGGTGAATCTCAAAAATAGAGTAAGCAAGTGCCAATCCTATGCCATAACCTTCAATATTTTCTTGATCTATTTTACCTCTGTAAAACGGATGCATAATGAGCCTTTTGTCTTCTTTTGTGATTCCAAAGCCATTGTCTTTAATAATACAATAAACATAATTGCTTTTTTTGCGAAGTGTGATACCTATACAGCCATTTAGGTTACTATATTTGATTGCATTGTCTACAAGGTTGGTTATAGCAAATTTTAATAAAACGGGATTTGCATGCATTGAAATGACAATACTAATATTTTCTTCGATTGTAATCTTTTTTTGTTTTGCATACTCTTTTTTGCTCTCAATAGCAGTTTGAATAATTTCATGTAAAAAAACTCGCGTCATGCTTTTTTTGATATTCTCAGGGTTCTCATTAGAAAGCAGTAAAAGCTGCTTAGAAATATCTTCAAGCTCTTGTACTTTATTTAAAATATTCTTAATTACAGGTGTCTGTTTATTAAAAAAATTGATCTCTATATCGTTGCGAATTACTGTTAGTGGTTTTCTTATTTCATGTGCTATATTAGCATTAAACTTTTTTTTATTTTCTATTTTATGATGAAGATATGTTATGGTATGGTTTGTTAAGTTGATGAAGTTTTGTAGATTACTATCGTATAATTTTTCATAGAATGTAGGCAGAGGCTTGTCTTTAAGATACTCTTGCATTTTTTTAGTTATATATAAAATTTTTTTTGTATCCTCAATACTTCTTAGTTGCTGTATTATTAGATAGATAAAAGTACTAATAAAAATGAGACTAAATGATATTTTATATTCTAAGAAAAGATCATTAAAAAATAGAAGAATCAAAAATAAAACAACAAGTGTCAATAGAAGATATAAAGTTAATAATTTAGTCTTCACTCAGTTTATACCCTATGCCTCTAACTGTTTTAATAAGATCTTTGCAATGTGCCTCTGCTAATTTTTTTCTTAGATTGTAGATAGTCGCATTGAGTGTATTAACATCGAAGTTATCACTCAACCCCCAAATAGTTTCAATAATAGCTGTTTTTGAAAGAACATGATTCACATTTTGTGTAAGTAGAACTAAAATATTAAACTCATTATTACGAAGTTCAATTTCAATTCCATTGCATTTAACTTCTCTTGACATAAGGTTTATAATAAAATAGTTTGTTTTTAGAATATGTGTTGCCACTTTTTGTTTTCTTTTTGTGAGTGTACGAACTCGTGCAATCAGCTCAATAAAATGAAACGGTTTTGCTAAATAGTCATCTGCACCACTGTTTAAACCTTCAACCCTATCGTGTACTTCAGCTTTAGAGGATAAAAATAAAATAGGTGTAGCATCTTCGATATCACGAATATATCGACATAGTGCAAAACCATCACCATCTGGTAGATATTTATCTAAAATAATCACTGAAAAATTATTATCAAGTAAAGTAGATTGTGCTTCTTTAATGCTATTGACATAAGAAAGTTTATATCCCTCTTCTAAAAAACCTTGATATAATGTTTTACACAATTCTAAATCATCTTCTACTAATAAAATATTCAATATTGTACCTTTTTTTATTTTTTAGTTTAGCATAATAGTGTTAATTTTTATTGAATTTTTGACTGAAACTGTCAGCTGAATTGTCAGTAAAAATGGCGTAAAATTAGCTGACATTTACAAAGTCAGTAGCTTGAAAGTGCCTATTTTAGGGGATTTGAGAGTTGTGGATGGGGTAGAGGGATTCGAACCCCCGAATGTCAGCACCAAAAGCTGATGCCTTACCACTTGGCGATACCCCATCATTTGTGTAGATAAAATTGGTTGCGGAAGCTGGATTTGAACCAGCGACCTTCGGGTTATGAGCCCGACGAGCTACCGAACTGCTCTATTCCGCGGTGTTTAAACACATTCACTCTGTGTTTGTGAGCGAAATTATAGACAAAAATATTTTTAATGTCAAGGGTTTTTGTAAAAAAAGTGAAATTTTTTTTTGACCTCTTTTTAATGAATAATTTTATATAATCATACGAAGAAAATTTAAATACTAATAAAGAAGAAAATATGAAAGCGATTGAGAGAGTTTTACGTGCAATAGAAGATATAAAAAGAGGCAAGATGGTCATCATGATTGATGATGAAGATAGGGAAAATGAGGGCGATTTGGTCTATGCTGCTGCATTTTCTACTCCTGCACATGTAAACTTTATGGCTATGCATGCGAGAGGTCTTATTTGTGTAGCACTTAGCCGTGGTATTGCAAATAGATTAGAATTAAACCCAATGGTCAGTTCTAACACATCCTCTTATGAAACTGCGTTTACAGTTTCAGTAGATGCTAAAACTGCTCTAACTGGTATCTCTGCAAAAGAGAGAGATGATACGATCAAAATTCTGGCGAATCCTATCGCAAATGCTGATGAGCTTGTCAAACCAGGACATATTTTTCCTCTTATTGCAAAAGAGGGAGGAACGCTGATCCGCACTGGACATACTGAGGGTTCAGTAGACTTGTGCCGCTTAGCAGGGCTAAGTGAAGCGGGTGTAATTTGTGAAATCATAAAAGATGATGGGGAAATGGCTCGCCGTGATGATTTGGATGTTTTTGCAAAAGAGCATGATTTACATACGATATTTATCTCAGATATTGTTGAGTATCGTTTAGCAAATGAAAGACTTATTAAAGAGATAGATGTTCAAGAGATAGAATTTTTTGGTGTAAAAGTTACAAAACATACTTTTGAAGATCATGATGCAACACAGCATACTGCTATATTGTTTTATAGTGCGGGTGAGATTGCAAATGTTAGAGTTCATAATGTTATTCCTGATTGTGAGTTATTGCTTAACCAAGATAAATATAATCATCTTATAGGATCAATAGAATATCTAAAACAAAACAGTGGACTTCTAGTCTTTATTAATAAGGCGCAACACCAAGATAATGCGGCTATGAAAGAGTTTGGAATTGGTGCACAAATCATTAAGTCATTTGGAATTTCTAAAATGAATCTTCTTACTTCTATGAAAAAGACTGATTTTGTTGGACTGAGTGGTTTCGGACTTGAAGTAAATGATATTATAGAAGTTGAAAAGATATGAGAGAGTCATTTAAAAGAATAGAAGAAGATGCAGGTGAAATCTACATCGAAGCGGATATGTCTGCATATGCTTATAGTGAACGTTACAGCTGGCTTTTTAGTGTTTTTATAAAATATGATAGTCTCGAAGAGAGTAGTGAAGGATTTGAAGATTTTTTAGAAACGAAAGAGTCCCTAATTATAGCGATAGAACATGATGAAAAAGCAAAATATGTCGGTAGTCGAGTTGTTGATGGTTGGAATGAACTCTACTTTTATGCTGATGATTCTAAAAAGTTGGATATAGCTGTTGCGAAGATGCTGAGTAATAGTGGTTATATTTATGAAAGTAACATTGTCAAAGATAATAAATGGGATTTTCATTATAAATACATAAAACCATCAGAACTTGAACTCGCACACATTCAAAGTGATAAGATAATCTTTTTACTCGAAGAAGAAGGTGATCAAATACAAGAAGTTCGTACAGTAGAGCACTATCTCTCATTTACGACACCAACACAAAAAGAAAAATTTATAGCAGAGCTTCCATTTGAGGGTTTTGAATTCAAAGATGAGATAAGCAGTGATGATTTTGAACATGCAATAGCGGTGATTAAAGAGCATAATGTAGAACATGAAGTAGTACAAAAAGAGGTCAAAGCACTTTTTGATGCTGTTAAGAAAGAAAAAGGCTTTTATGAAGGCTGGAGTACACTTCTAGTTGAAAAACAAAGCGATTAATATGCAAAAAAAAGAGACTGTTTTTGCTGTTGGTGGAATGATAAATTATATTTTAGTTGTATTTTTTAATGCCTTTACCGATTTGGGGCATAAGATAGTGATTCAAAATACGATCTTTAAAGTTTATGATGGTCAAACACAAATCATTTTAACAGCTATTGTCAATGCTTTAGTTTTACTCCCTTTTATTTTAGTATTTTCTCCTTCTGGATTTTTAGCAGATAAATTTGCTAAAAATAAGATCATGGAATACTCTGCAGCCTTTGCAGTTGTTATAACTCTAGGTATTACATACGCTTACTATCATGGCTATTTCATAGCTGCATTTACTTTAACTTTTTTGCTTGCTATGCAAAGTGCCATCTATGGTCCTGCAAAATATGGATATATCAAAGAGCTTGTTGGTGTGAAGTTTCTAAGTGCAGGTAACAGTATCACTCAGGCGACTACAACTGTTGCAATACTCGGTGGTATTATTTTTTATACAGTTTTATTTGAGGGAAGATACCAAGAGAATCTTACAACTGAGTCAGATATACTTCAAGCAGTTGCACCTCTTGGCTGGCTTTTGGTTGGGGGTTCTGTGATAGAGTGGTTTTTAGCTTCAAGACTACCAAATAAAATGCTAGAAGTCAGTAAGAAGAAATTTCAAATGAAAAAATATATTAGTGGTCTGTATCTCCTTAAAAATTTAAAAACTATCACACGAAAAAAAGAAGTCTTTGAAGCCATTATAGCTCTGAGTCTATTTTGGTCTATTTCTCAAGTTGTATTGGCAGTTTTTGGTGAGTATGCAAAAGATCAACTTGGCGTGACAAATACTATCTTCGTTCAAGGTGTAATGGCACTCGCTGGCATTGGCATCGTTATCGGATCCGTTATCGCAGCGAAGCTTTCAAAGTACTATATTAACCTTGGTCTCGCAGGTTTTGGTGCCATTGGCATAACACTTATAGTCTTTTTTATTCCTTTTATAAGCTCTATGGGTCTTATAGCTTTTATGTTTACAATGTTTGGTGTATTGGCTGCGTTTATCTTAGTTCCTTTAAATTCTCGTATTCAGTATCTTGCAGCACGTATCCATCTTGGGACTATTCTTGCTGCAAACAATTTTATTCAAAATATTTTTATGTTTTCATTTTTAATGATGACAACACTTTTTGCTTTTTTTGGTATGAATGCTGAACTACTTTTTTATTTTATGGGTTTTGTTGGTTTGGCACTTGTTTATATTCTTTTTAAAAGATATACAGTTGATATCTTCTGGAGTGTTGTTGGTTTAATAGTACGTTTACGACATAACTACGTATATCATGGACTGGAAAATATTCCTGCAGATAAAGCAGTTCTTTTATTGGGTAATCATGTAAGTTGGATTGATTGGATTATGATACAACTACCATTAGAAAGACGTATCAACTTTATGATGGACAAAGATATTTATCACTGGAAATTTTTCCATGCCTTTTTTAAAAAAGGGGAGGCAATTCCTCTTTCTCCAAGGGCTTTTAAAGATGCTTTAAATGAAGCACATAAAAGACTCTTAAATGGGAGTGTAGTCGCTATATTTCCAGAAGGCGAAATAAGTAAAGATGGTGAGTTTACGAACTTACACAAGGGATATGAATTAATTCCTAAAGATTATGATGGTGTGATTATCCCATTTTACATTGACAAGGGAATTTTTGGCAGTTCTTTTGCAAAATATAAGCCAGCAGATACTAAACGCAGCTTATTTAAACGAAGAGTAGTCAATATCTACTTTGGTTCAGCACTAGATAAAGAAACCTCAAGTAGTGAACTAAAATCAATATTAATGCAAATGAGAAAAAAATATGAAACTAAATAAACCAAAATATTCTCTTTATAAAAATGGAATGTATGCCGTTGATGGCTTTATAGACATCATTAAAAATGAATCTTCTTTCAAGTTACAACTTTTGGGACTTTTAGGATTTGGCATTTTTGCCTGGAGTTTACCGATAAGCTTTGGTTATGCAAGTATTTTATTTATCTCTTTATTTCTTCCTGTTTTAGCTGAAATAGCAAATAGTGCTATAGAGCGAGTGGTTGATTTGGTCACAAGTGAGTATCATATTTTAGCCAAACAAGCAAAAGATGCTGGAGCGGCAATGGTGCTACTGAGTCTGATAATTACATTTTTAATTTGGGTATTTACACTTTTAACTGCGTTTGACATGGTTTAAAATATGCTAAAAGGCTTTTTTCTTCTTTTGCTTTTTGTTTCTTTGTTAAACGCAGTACAAAGACCAAAAATAGCTTTGGTTCTTAGTGGTGGCGGCGCACGAGGCGGGGCGCATGTCGGTATACTTAAGGTGCTTGAAGAGAACAATATCCCTATAGATATGATAGTAGGAACAAGTATGGGGTCTTTTGTTGGTGGACTTTATGCTGCGGGAGAGTCACCTCAAGAGATAGAAAATATTTTGATACAAAGTGAATGGGAAGAGTATATCAACACTGATTTTAATCGACAAAATATTCCTATGAGAAGAAAATATTTAGATTATACTTATCCTGGGCGACTAGGAGTTGGTATAAATGCAGCCAATCAACTTGTATTTCCAACTGGAGTTTTAAAAAGAGAGCTTTTACTACTGAAGTTTATGAAAGAAACATCAAATGTGACTTAATGAAAAAATATGGAAATACGTATAAAAAAAAATGACAATGATATTCAACGACTTTTTGGAACATTTACTTTAGGTGGTTTGTTTAATCTCTCTGGTTATGTTCCTTATTCTTTTTTTGGAGACAATCTTTTTTTAAGTGTGCTAAAATATACTTACGAAATTAAAAACGGTGGTTTTTTTGGTAGCTTAAATTCCCCTTTGTATGCAGGATTTTCATTGGAAAATGGACAAACTTGGAATCAAGGTGAAAAGATACAATTTTATAATATGCATAAATCAGCTACAGTGTATGTTGCTGCAGATACCTTTTTAGGTCCATTTTATTTTGCACTTGGTACATCTGATGATGGACAAAAAAGTGCTTATCTTTATTTAGGAGAAAAATTTTAATGTCAAATAATAAAAAAACAACGTTAATAATTGGTGCGGGCGGAGTAGGTCGTGTTGTAGTGCATAAGTGTGTACAAAATGCAGATGTATTTGGACATATTGTCTTAGCAAGTAGAACCTTATCTCGATGTGAGACAATAAAAAATGAACTGCCAGATGCTGATATTGAGATAGCGAGTGTAGATGCTGATAATACGCAAGAGATTATAGAGCTTATTAACAAAGTAAACGCAGCGATTGTCATTAATGTTGCTCTGCCGTATCAAGATTTAACTATTATGGATGCTTGCATAGCGACAAAGACGGATTATCTCGATACTGCAAATTATGAACATCCTGATGTTGCAAAGTTTGAGTACAAATTGCAGTGGGAGCGTGATGCTGCGTTTAAAGAGGCAAATAGTATGGCATTGCTTGGTAGTGGATTTGACCCCGGTGCCACAAATATGTTTTGTGCTTATGCTCAAAAACATTATTTTGACGAGATTCATACTATTGATATTCTTGATTGTAATGCAGGTGATCATGGTTATGCTTTTGCAACAAATTTTAATCCAGAGATAAACCTTCGTGAAGTCTCTTCAAATGGTAGATACTGGGAAGAGGGCAAGTGGATAGAAACGAAACCAATGGAAATCAAAATGGTTTGGGATTACCCTGAAGTTGGGCCTAAAGATTCTTATCTTTTGTATCATGAAGAGATGGAATCTTTAGTCAAACATATCAAAGGACTCAAGCGTATACGTTTTTTTATGACATTTGGCGAGAGTTATTTAACACATATGAAGTGTTTGGAAAATGTAGGGATGCTTGGCATTGAGCCAGTGGAGCATCAAGGACAAAAGATTGTTCCTATGGAATTTTTAAAAACCCTCCTCCCTGATCCAGCTTCACTAGGTCCACGCACAAAAGGTAAAACAAATATCGGTATCGTAGCTGAGGGTATCAAAGATGGTAAAAAAAGAAAGATCTATATTTATCAAGTAAGTGACCATGAAAAGTGTTTTGCAGAGGTAAACTCTCAAGCTGTCTCATACACTACCGGTGTTCCAGCGATGATAGGTGCAAAACTTATGCTTGAGGGTATTTGGAAAAGGAGTGGTGTGTTAAATATGGAAGAGCTTGATCCTGATCCATTTATGGAAGAGATGAATAAGCAAGGGCTTCCTTGGCAGGTTAAAGAGCTAGAACTTTAAGAGTATACAGTAGAATGAATGAATATAGTAACATTAAAACACCTGCTTATGTTTGTGAAGAAAGCCTTTTAGAAAAGAACCTTCAACTACTAGGATATGTACAAAAAGAGAGTGGAGCGAAGATAATCCTAGCACTCAAGGGCTTTGCTATGTGGAGTACATTTTCTTTGGTCTCAAAGTATTTGCGTGGCTGTACAGCAAGTGGCTTGTATGAAGCAAAACTAGCACGTGAAGAGTTTTGTAAATACAACAAAAATGCAGAAGTTCATACCTACTCGCCAGCATTTAAAGAAGATGAGATTGATGAAATAGCCAATATCTCAGATCATATCGTGTTTAATTCACCTGCACAACTTAAGAGATTTGCTTCTCGAGTCAAAGAGATAAATCCAACTATTGAGATATCACTGCGTTTAAATCCCGAAGTCTCTTCTTCTCCTGTAGATATTTATAATCCTTGTGGGCTTTACAGTAGACTTGGTACGACTGTAGCTAATCTTGATGAGAGTATAGTAAGCTTGCTTGATGGTTTGAATTTTCATGCTTTATGCGAACAAGATGTTGATGCGCTTGAAGCTGTTCTTACTGCGTTTGAAGAGAAGTTTTCTCCTTATATTAAAAATTTGAAATACATTAATTTTGGAGGAGGGCATCATATCACGAAAAAAGGCTATGATGTTGCAAAGCTCATAAGGATTATAAAAAACTTTAAAAGTAAATACGATGTAGATGTTTACTTTGAACCTGGGGAAGCTGTCGGATGGGAAACGGGCTTTTTAATAGCAACAGTTTTAGATACCTTTACAAATGGAATGAATGTAGCAATTTTAGATACTTCAGCAGAAGCACATATGCCTGATACTTTGGCTATGCCTTATAGAGCAGAAGTTCGTGGCGCTGGAGCAGCAGGTGAAAAAAAATACACATATCGTTTAGGTGGAAACACTTGTCTTGCCGGAGATATCATGGGTGATTATTCTTTTGATAAACCTTTGCAAATCGGAGATAAAATTATCTTTGAAGATCAAATTCACTACACATTTGTAAAAAACACCACCTTTAATGGTATAAAACTCCCATCTTTGATGATCAAACGCAGCTCAGGAGAGCTTGAACTTGTCAAAGAGTTTGGGTATGAAGATTACAAAAGGAGACTCTCTTAAAAACAAGTATTTATTAAAAATTATTTCAATGTTGATAAATGCTTACTAATATTATAATGCACCCCAAAATCAAGACCAGTAAATCAAATATTTTAATTTCACCTCTCTATGATACCAGTGGTAACAGATTTACTCCTTTTTCATCTAAATTATTA
>NZ_JALSKT010000064.1 GCF_026988655.1 Sulfurimonas sp.
TTAAACTAAATTTAGATATAATCCGCCCTCTTAAAAAAGGAAATTATTTTGTTTAATTTAAAAAACTACTCTACATCAAACATAAAAAACGATGTTCTTTCAGGTAGCGTTGTTGCTATTGCACTCGTTCCTGAGGCTATTGCTTTTTCCATCATAGCAGGACTTAGTCCACTAGTAGGACTGCATACTGCTTTTATACTTGGGCTAATTACTGCTCTAATTGGGGGTCGACCTGGTATGATAAGTGGTGCTACTGGAGCAATAGCAGTTGTTCTTGTCGCTCTTGTAATGGAGCATGGTTATGAGTATATGCTCGCGGCGACTGTCCTAGCTGGTGTCTTTCAAATCTTAGTAGGAGTGCTAAAGCTTGGAAAGTTCATTAGGCTTGTTCCCCAACCTGCTATGTATGGTTTTGTAAATGGTCTTGCAATAGTCATTGCCATGGCTCAATTCCCACTTTTTGCTGGTGAAAACTGGATTATGTATGCTCTTGTTGCCTTCACAATGTTTACAATGCATTTTGCACCAAGAACTACAAAAGCACTTCCTGCATCTTTAATCTCTATTATACTTGTTTCGACCATTACTATCGTACTTGATTTAGATACAAAAAGAGTTGGAGATTTAGCAGATATTAGTGGCTCCTTGCCATCTTTTTATATACCAAATGTTCCACTTAACTTTGAGACATTTAAAATCATACTTCCTTACTCAATTATCATAGCTCTAGTAGGTCTAATAGAGTCACTATTGACACTTTCAGTGCTAGATGAGATGAGCGGTAATCGTGGTAGCGGAAACAAAGAGTGCGTGGCTCAAGGTATAGGAAATATGACATGTGGTTCATTTGGAGCGATGGCAGGATGTGCTATGATTGGGCAGTCTATCATTAACTTTACTTCAGGTGGACTTGGACGACTCTCAAGCGTAGTTGGAGCAGTTTTACTCATACTCTTTGTTGTCAGTTTTTCTGACTTTATATCTATGTTACCTGTTGCTGCACTTGTTGGGATCATGTTTATGGTTAGTATCTCTACATTTGAATGGGCAAGTATAAAGCACTTAAAGTTTATGCCCAAAAGTGATGCATTTGTTATGTTAGTAGTTACTTTTATTACAGTTTATGCGGACCTTGCTATCGCAGTTATAACAGGTGTTATCATATCTGCACTTGTTTTTGCTTGGAAGCATGCGAAAATATATGCACATACACACATCGAAAAAGATGGAACTAAAGTTTACGAGCTAGATGGTCCACTTTTCTTTGGCTCTATAACATCTTTCAATGAAATATTTGACATAGAAAATGACCCAGACAAAGTTGTAATTGACTTCAAAGAAGCACGAGTTATGGATAGTTCTGGAACAGAAGCCATAGATTCAATCACTAAAAAATACAAAAATGCAGGAAAAATTCTAAAACTTCGTCACCTTAGTGAGGACTGCATTAAGGCACTTAAAGTTGCTGGTCCATACTGCACATATGAAGAGGATAATCCAAACTATATGGTTGCAAGAGATTATTAGTAAAATTAATAAATCCTATTAAGATAAAATTTATCCTATTAAGATATAATTCTGTAACAAATTAATTTAAGGATTTAAAATATGGCAACAACTCACCTAAAAGGTAATGTAGTAAATTTAGCAGGAAATGATGTAAATGTTGGAGATTTAGCTCCAATCGTAAAAGTAGTAGCAAAAGATTTGAGTGAGATTCAAGTTGGTGGTGAGCAAGGCAAAGCACAAGTTGTAGTTGTTGTTCCTTCACTTGATACTCCTGTATGTGCAGCTGAAACTAGAAGATTTAACACTGAAGCTGCTCAAATTGAGAATGCTAGTGTAACTGTAGTTTCTATGGACCTGCCATTTGCAATGGGTAGATTTTGTACAACTGAGGGAATCGAAAACCTAGAAGTTGGAAGTGACTTTAGAAACAAAGACTTTGCAAACGCATATGGAGTTCTAATTGCCGATGGTCCTTTAGCTGGTGTAACTGCCAGAGCAATCTTTGTAATTGACGCAAATGGAAAAGTAGCATACAAAGATATCTGTAATGAAATTACTGAAGAGCCTAACTATGATGGTGCATTAGCAGCTATCAAAGATGCTGCAGACACAAGCTGTTGTGGAACTTGTCAGTAATCTTAAGTAGGTAGTTACCTAA
>NZ_JALSKT010000065.1 GCF_026988655.1 Sulfurimonas sp.
CAACCAGACTACACCCTTATGCAAACCCTCATCTCTGCTATACAAAAACTTGTGATAAAAGATGTGGTGTTATACCTCGATAAAAAAGCGGTTTCAAAATGAAAAAGCTAAGCCTAAAAGATGAACTCACAGAGTTTTTACTCTACACTACTCCCTCAAGTGAGATAAAAGTAGAAATTTTTATGCACAATGAGACAGTTTGGTTGCCTCAAAAAAGGATGGCTGAACTCTTTGGTGTCGATGTCTCAACCATAAACGAACATCTAAAAAACATCTACAAAAGTCATGAACTCGAAGAAGAAGCAACTATTGGGAAATTCCCAATAGTTCAAATGGAAGGTAAAAGGGAAGTAAAAAGAGAGATTAATGTTTACAATCTTGATGCTATTTTGTCAGTAGGCTATAGAGTAAACTCATCAAAAGCGACACAGTTTCGTATCTGGGCTACAAAGATTTTAAAAGAGTATATCATCAAAGGCTTTGCTATGGATGATGATAGACTTAAAAATGGTCGCTACTTTGGCAAAGACTACTTTAAAGAACTTCTAGAACGTGTCCGCTCTATTCGAGCGAGTGAAAGACGTATCTACCAACAAATCACTGATATATTTGCAGAGTGTAGTTTTGATTATGATAAAAACTCTCAAACTACAAAAGATTTTTATGCTACCGTTCAAAACAAGTTTCACTTTGCCATCACAGGAAAAACTGCCGCTGAAATAGTCTATGAACATGCAGATATTAAGAAGCCAAATATGGGACTAACATCTTGGAAAAACTCACCTGATGGAAGAGTACTAAAATCAGATACATTCATAGCTAAAAATTATCTACAAGAAGATGAGATTAAAAAACTTGAGCGAACTATTGGGGCGTATTTTGATTATATTGAGAGAATTATTGAAAACCGTCAAGAGTTAAGTATGCAAGATATAAGTGAATCGGTCAATAGATTTTTAGAATTTAATGAGTTTAAAGTGCTTGAAGGAAAAGGTAGTGTTTCACACCTACAGGCTAAAGAGAAAGCTTCAAAAGAGTATGAAGAGTTTAATAAAATACAAAAAATCGAATCAGACTTTGATAAAGAGATGAAGAAGTTACACAATTTATGATAATAAATCCTCTTTTGTACCTTTTTACTCTTGCGCTTATTGTTACTGCGTTTCATCTTCTTGAAAGCAAAACAAATCTCAAATTTTTGAAGTATTTTCCTGCTGTCGTGTTAATATATGCTTTTTCTATGCTTCTCGCTTCGTTTGGTGTATTTGACTACAACGAGGCTATAAACAACATCTATAAAGTAACGAAATCAAATCTTCTGCCTGCCATGCTTTTTTTAATGCTTTTAGAAGTTGACTTGAGACACTTTATAAAACTTGGAAAAAAACTCATCATCGCCTACATTTTAGCGGTGTTCTCCATCGCTTTTGGCTTTATCGTGGTTGCTTCTCTCTTTCATTTTAAGCCAGATATGGCTGGCGCGTTTGGCGCACTTGCTGGGAGCTGGATGGGAGGCACTGCAAACATGATAGCTGTAGGCTCTGCCTTAAATGTAACACCAGATGCTTTTGCTTATGCTCTTGTTGTGGATAGTGTGGATTATACTTTATGGGTTATGCTTTTGCTTTTTGTTGTACCTTTTGCGAAGGTTTTTAACAAGTTTACGAAAAGCGAAGAACACCTTGCTTATCTTGGTGACATAGGCTGTGCTTGTTCTATGGGAGCAAAAAGATACTGGCTTTTGATAGCCTTAGCACTCGGGGTTTCTTTAGTTTCACAACTCCTTGCAAATCAGCTCGTTATTCTTAACACAACAACAAGTGTAGTACTTTTTGCCACACTTTTTGGCATCCTAGGCTCTTTTACAAAACTAAGATATCTTAACGGCTCAAGTGAAGTAGCCACAACTATGCTCTATATGCTTATAGCGCTTATCGGTTCAAAAGCTATGATAGAAGAGTTTTCAGGTTTAGGCATATATGTGCTTGCTGGTCTTGCTATCTTGCTCATTCATCTCTTGATCATGCTAGTAGGAGCGAGGATTTTTAAACTTGACCTCTTTAGTATCTCCGTTGCATCTCTCTCAAATATAGGTGGTGTAGCCTCAGCTCCAATCCTTGCAGCAACCTACAATAAATCTCTTGTTAGCGTAGGTGTTTTGATGGCAATTATGGGTTACCTCATAGGAACATTTGGCGGTTTATTGGTTGGAAATATCTTGCTTGTTCTGCATCCTATGTAAGATAGGGTATAATAAATTAAGATAATAAAGAGAATAATTGAGGTGAGAGTATGAAATCAAGATTTGAAGAATTGCTTGACGTTGCATATGAAAATTTACGACTCTCTTCTCTCATTGTTATTGGAATTGCTACGGTGTTGTTGGTAGTTTTTTTTGGACATGTAGAGAACTCTTTACTCTTTATATGGTATTTTTTCGTTGTTGTTGTCTCCGGTTTTCGTTTTGTTGCACAAGCTGTTTACAAGAAGCAAAAAAAGAGATTTACAATAAAACAATGGAAAAACATCTTTTCTGTTGCCTTACTTTCGATTGCTTTATTATTTGGTATCACCCCATTTTTATTTTTTATACAAGAGAGCCCTGCTTACCAAATGATACTCTTTGTAATTATTGCAGGTTTAACAGCTGGAGGAGCGAGTAGTTTTGCTTCTATGAGGAAGATAACTCAAGTATATTTAGTCATTATTATATTTCCATTAATAATAGAGTTAGTAATGCAAAACACACTGATATACTACTCTCTAGCATTTTTAACTTTTATATATTTAGTTTTACTGATTTTTATTGTTAATACTTCCTACAGAAATTATTTTGAACTTTTAAACTCAAAAAGAATGTACCAAAAAGAAAAAGAAAAGTTTCTTCTCTCTCAAGAACATTTTCAAGCAGTTTTTAGGCAAGCACCTTTGGGCATATTTATGTATGACACCAAATTTGTTATACAAGAAGTAAACCAAGAGTTTACGGAGTTCCTAGAAGCACCAATGGATTTTTTAATAGGCTTAAATCTTACAATGTTACCTGATACAAGAATCCTTCCAGCCATCAGCGTAACGGAGTATGGAATTGAAGGCTTTTATGAGGGAGAGTATAACAGCAAATACAAAAACAAAGATTTGTGGATAAGTATGCATACCTCACCGCTTAAAGATACAAAAGGAGAAGTGATAGGTGGCATCGGCATAGTCGCTGATATCACACAAAGAATGCGTACACAGATGGACTTTGAGCATCAAGCAAAATATGATACTTTGACAAATATTCCTAATCGTACTTTTTTACTCGAAAAAATGGCTATAGAAATTAGTCGTTACAAAAGGCACACGACACTTTTTGGTCTACTTTTTTTAGATTTAGATCATTTTAAAAATGTGAATGATTCTCTTGGGCATGCAGTAGGAGATAAACTTCTTGTAAAAACTGCGCAAAGATTAGGTAAAATTATCAGAGAGGGAGACACTCTTGCTCGACTCGGTGGAGATGAGTTTATCATTTTATTGGCGGATTTGGGTACAGAAGAACATGATGCAGCAAGAAAAGCTGAAGTAATAGCGCAAAAAATTCATACAACATTACAAACACCATTTGTGCTAGATAAACATACATTAAGTATCTCTTCAAGCATTGGCGTTGCCATAGTTGGCGAGAAAAATGAGGATATAGATGACCTTTTAAAACACGCTGACATTGCAATGTATGAAGCGAAAAAAATGGGGCGAAACACTACGAAATTTTATAAATTGGAAATGGATAGTTGGATTAGCAGAAGAGTAAGTATAGAAAATGGTTTACGCAGTGCTATTGAAAATGGCGAACTTGAACTATATTATCAACCTATTGTTGAATTTTCCACCTCTAATATCATTGGTGCTGAGGCATTACTACGATGGAATACTACAAAAGTAAAAGATGTATTTCCTGATGAATTTATACCGATTGCAGAAGAGAGTGGTTTGATTTTTGAGATAGGAAAGTGGGTTTTAGAAAATGCACTGCGACAATTTATGCAGTGGCGAGATGAGTTTAAAGATTTAGATACACTTGAGAAGATTGCAGTCAATATCAGTGCGCACCAATTTGATAATACTTCATGCGTAGCTGACATCGCTTCCACGATCAAAACAAGTAAAATTCCTGAGGGTTGTTTAGACCTAGAACTCGTAGAATCAGCACTGGTTGCTAATGTTCAAAGTGTACAAACAAAGATGCAGGAGTTTAGAGATCTTGGTGTAGGGATCTCCATAGATGATTTTGGTACGGGATACTCATCGCTCTCATATCTGAAAAAACTCCCTTTTACGAAGTTGAAGATTGATAAATCTTTTACTATGGATATTCAAGATGATGTTGATGACAAAGAGTTAATAAGTGCGATTTTGATGATAGCGCAAACTTTTGATTTTGAAGTTGTTGCTGAGGGAGTAGAAACATATGAACAGTACCTTTTCCTTAAAGAGAAAAACTGTAAGTATATGCAGGGATATTTATGTTCTAAACCACTAAGCGCAGTAGAATTTGCAAAACTTTTAAGAGAAAATGGGGGAAAATGTACACTAAACTCAAATCTATAAGCACGACAATACAAAAGATTCCCCTTAAAACGCCTTTTATCACTGCCTTGCGTAGAGTAGAGAATGTCGAGTTTGTTCGTGTGGAAGTTGTTTGTGAGAATGGTCTTACTGCGTTTGGAGAGGCTCCTGCTACAAAGGCTATAACAGGTGAAGATTTAGAGTCTATCACTCGCTCCATAGCGAAGGTAAAAGAAGAACTACTCGGACTAGATGTGCGTGATGCCCTCTTTTTACTGCATACATTTAAGATAGGTTCAAGTGCAAAAGCAGCACTTGATATGGCATTTGTCACGCTAAACGCAGCGCAGAGCAAACAAACACTGCTACAGTACCTTGGTACGCAAGATTATAGCCCTATACAAACAGATATTACCATCAGTCTAAACACAGTAGATACAATGCTTAAAGATGCAGATGAAGCCTTACAAAATGGCTATGACATTTTAAAAGTAAAGCTTGGTGAGGATATCTCTCATGCGATAGAGGTCACAAAAAGAGTAGCAAAAGAGTTGCCAAAGGCAAGGCTTCTCATAGATGCAAATCAGGCGTGGAGTTTAGAGAACTCTCTTTTGTATGTTGCAGCGGTACAAGATTTAAAGATAGAACTTATAGAGCAGCCTGTCGCAGCAGAGGACTTACAAAGTCTTAAAATTATCTCTAAGGCATCCAAGATTCCTATTTTGGCAGATGAAGCTGCCTTTACTCTTGAAGATGTGAAATACATCTATGAAAATAGCTGTGCAGATATGATAAATATCAAGCTGATGAAGTGTGGTGGTGTAAGTAAAGCAGTGGAGATTTTGGAGTATGCAAGAGAGAAAAACATCACTTGTATGTTAGGTTCTATGCTTGAGGGTCCTATCTCCATAAGCGCTGCGTTTAGTCTTGCTTTTGCTTATCGTGATGTTATCAAGTATGTTGATTTAGACTCCCCTTTGCTTTATAAATCTTCCTCTTCCTCTTTATGTGGTTTTGCGATAAAACGCAACCAGATAAAACCAAGTGTTCCTGCTAAAAGTGAAGCTGAGAGTATGCCTACTTTTGCTTGAAAGATTAACTCATCATTGCCTACAAATGCTAAGTCAGCTACGAAGATACTCATAGTAAAGCCTATCCCACCAAGGGCTGCAACACCAAATATTTGACTCATTGAGCTATCTTGTGGTAGTTTTGCTATGCCTGATTTTATGGCAAGAAAAGCGACTCCGGCAATGCCTATAATCTTTCCAAGAACGAGTCCTAGCATGATTCCAAGAGAGACAGGCTCAAAGACAACATCGCTAAAAGAGGAGAAGTTGATCTTGATGCCTGCATTGGCTAAGGCAAAAAGTGGAATAACAATCAAACTCACAGGCAGATGCAAAGAACGCTCGAGTCTTGCAGCGGGTGAGCCAACTGCATCAATACGGTCTTTAATATTTTGCAGTATTGCTTTTTGCTGTTCATGCATTGTATGGTCGGTTGCCACAGGATAGTTGTCATACTCATCAAGGAGATTTTTTGTTTGTTGGGTAAAATCAATAGGCGGGATTTTTGGTTTTGAGGGAATACTAAACGCAGCGATTACCCCAGCAATAGTTGCGTGAACGCCTGATTCTAGCATAAAAAACCACATCAAAAGACCAACAAAGAAGTAAGGCAGTGTGGCATGAATACCAAAGCGGTTAAAACTCACCATGATAAGAAACATCCCTCCAGCTAAAAGAAGATATTCAAAATGGATTTGTGAAGTGTAAAACAGGGCGATAACTAAAACGGCTCCGAGGTCATCAACGATGGCAAGGGCTACTAAAAAAGTAACAAGAGCAGGAGAGACACGGTTTCCAAGAAGGACAAGGGCGCTAATAGCAAAAGCAATATCTGTCGCCATAGGAATTCCCCAGCCATCAGCACCGAGACTGTGAGCGTTGATACCCATGTAAATAAGTGCAGGAACTGCCATACCCCCGATGGCTGAAAGTATGGGAAGGATGGCTACTTTTATATTGGAGAGTTCCCCCACAAGTATCTCACGTTTTATCTCAAGTCCTATCATAAAGAAAAAGATTGCCATAAGTCCATCATTGATCCAGTGGTGCAAAGAATTAATGACTTGCAAAGAACCTATGTCAAACTCAATTTTTGTATGAATTATGTGTTGATATGCTTCATAGAGAGGAGAATTTGCAAGTATAAGAGCAACAATCGTCATACCAATAAGAATGAGACCAGTAGTCGTTTGCGCGTGTAAAAAATGTTCAAATGGTGTGTAGACTCGCTTAAAAGCTCTCTCCCATGGTGCATATAAAATCATAACTCCAAACTCCTCCTGTAAAATATGAGAATATATTAACATAATTCTAGTACTAACCATATGACTTAACAACTAAGTTACGGTAAATCAAAACTCAAGTCATTCTCAGCTTGACTGGGAATCTAGCTTATAATTTCATATAAACTAGACCCTGAATCAAGTTCAGGGTGACTTAAATTTTTATGTAGTGTATGTCTGACAACTAAGTCTATTTAAGTTTTTGCATATATTGAGTTATGTTATAATATTTGTATGAATAAAGAATACATACTTAATTACCTTACAGATATTAAAAATAAGTATCAGGACGAGGGTTTTTTAATAAAAGCCTTGTTTGGCTCTTATTCTCGTGATGAAGCGGATGTTAATAGTGATGTGGATATTTTAATTGAAGCTACCCCTGTATTTGCAAATAAGTATGGTTTTCGTGCTATTTCTCGTATTCATGAAATTCAAACAGAATTGAGTGACGCACTTGGAGTACCAGTGGATTTGGCTGACAGTAGTGGTATGAGTAAAACAGGAAAAAAGTTTATTATAGACAGAGCTATTTATGTCTAAAGAGTCTATCAGTAAGGTGTATCTCATCTTAGAAAAGATTGATTATATAAATCAGATAGTTAGCAATAGCGGTAGTATTACTCAAGCACTTGAAGATTCAATCACAAAAAGACCAGCAATTCTTATGCATCTTACAGCAATTGCTGAACAATTTAACAAACTTAAGCAAGAACATGCAAATAACATTTTAAGTGTGTTTGACGATGGCGATGTTAAAGGTATGTATGATGTTAGGACTTATATAGCCCATGACTATGAAGGTGTTAACCTTGCTATCGTTGAATGGATAATAAGAAATGGTCTTCCTAAGTTTAAAAAGCAGTGCAATTTTATCATTAATAATGTAGGTAATGAGATTTAAAACACAAATTAAAAAAGTTGAGTATAATTTGGCTATGAATTTACAAGATTTAAAAGATAAAACTATACTATTTTTAGGCAAGAGTCGTGCTTTTAGTGAAGAAGAGTTTGCTTCTCAGTTGGAGTTTCATCATATCTCTGTGACACAAGAGATAAATGATACTGTTTCTTTGATAGTTGAGGGGCGGATGATGACTCCTTATGAGCAAAATCTCAGTGAAGAGCTGTATGCACTTGAAAAGTATGAATTTATGCAAGTAGCTGCGTTTGAGGGGATGTTAGCATCTGAGATAGACAATGATACTCTGCTGATGAGCCTTAAACTCTCTCATGATAAGAAAAGACTCAAAAGCTTTTTGCAAAATCCCATGATAGCAGATGAACTTTTTTTCAAACTTTTAAAAATGTACTCGTGGAATAAAGAAGACTTTTTTGAAAATGATGATAACCGTGATGTGACAGCTGCGTTTATCTCTCGTTTTTATGAAAATATAGAGAGAAACCACAATGTTCAGTATGCAACTACAGGACTTTTTCATCTTGTCTCACAAACAAAAAATGAAGAACTACTTGAAGCTATCGCACTGCTAGAACCAACAAAAATGCATCCAAAACTTATCCAAGCATTAGCTCGACATGAGAAGATACCAAAACGGGTACTTAAAAAATATATCAAAGAAGATAACTTTGTCGCAAAAGAGGCAATGGCATATAATGCGAAGATAGATAAGAGCATCATCAAAGAGCTTGCTAAGTCTCAAGATTTACTTGAGGTTTTAGCTAAAAATGTTCAACTTGATGCAGAAATTTTTGCACTACTGTTTGAATATAAAACGCTTTTGGCAAGTAATGAATCGCTTACAAATGAGATGCAAAAAGAGCTTTTTTCTTTAAATAATGCTGAGGTAAATACTATACTAGCTAAAAACCCAAGTCTTAATGAATCACTGCGTTTAGAGTTGTTAAAACTTAACAATGCAGAGCTAAACGCAGCGATATATACAAATCCATCCATAAGCAAAGAGATGCTCTGTGACGCTTATGAGGATGAAAACAATCATCTCAGCCTAGCTAAAAACCCAGCAACACCACCAAAACTGCTTGAAGCGATGTTTCATACGGCAGACGAGAAGATTTTAGATGCTTTGGCTAGAAATGAGAGTACACCAGTGGAAGTTTTGTACCAGTTGCAACTTGACAGTCGGTTTGATAGAGCCGTTAAAACAAATGCTGCGTTTGGCAAGCATATACAAAGTGAAAATATAGGGTGGTTAGTATGAAAGCAAGTGATTTGACAAAGAGTTTAGCTGCTTTGATTGAGCAAAAAGTACCGACGTTTCTTTGGGGTGCTCCGGGGATTGGAAAGTCTTCTATTGTTAAGCAAATAGCACAAAAAAATAAAATTGACTTTATAGATTTGCGTTTGGCACTTATGGATCCGACAGATCTCAAAGGCATACCATTTTATGATAAAGAGAGTCATACTGCACTCTGGGCACCACCGGCATTTTTGCCAGGTAAAGGAGAGGGCATACTCTTTTTAGATGAGCTAAACTCCGCTGCACCTGCGGTGCAATCCTCAGCATATCAGCTCATCCTTGACAGACGAGTAGGTGAGTATGAACTCCCTGAAGGTTGGGCGATAGTAGCTGCAGGAAATCGTGAAGGGGATAGAGGTGTGACTTACAGAATGCCAGCACCACTCGCCAATAGATTTGTTCATTTTGAGCTAGAGGTAAGTGTGCAAGACTGGAAAGAGTGGGCATATATGTCAGGGCTTGATTCTAGGATTATTGCTTACATTAGTTATAAGAATGAACACTTGTTCACGTTTGAGTCAAAGAGTGAACTGAAAAGCTTTGCGACACCGAGAAGCTGGGAGTATGTGGATAGTATTTTAAAGAGTAATATTGATAAAACACTGCTACTTGATACGCTGAGTGGAGCGGTTGGAAAAGAGGTCGGTGTTGGGTTTTTGAGCTTTATCAAGGTGATGGACAGACTGCCAAATATGGAGGATATTCTTGAAGGAACTGCGTTTGAATATCCAGAAGAAGTAGATGTTTTATATGCATTGAGTTCAGGGCTTGTGAGTCACTATCTTATCAATCCTAGCGAGGAGAGATTAAATAATCTGCTTGCTTATACATTGGAGCTTAAAGGTGAATTTGCCGTGATGATTGTGCAGGATTTACAAGGTGCGGGTGTGAGGATGGAAGGGTGTGAAGTCTTCAAAAAATGGGTAAGAGAATTTTCTTATCTTCTCGCATGAATGTAAATAAAAAAATCTCACAGGCTAAAGCCAAACTCTTAGTGGATTATCCTTACTTTGGGACATTGGCAACAAAACTTGAGCTTGTACTCAACGATGATATAGAAGCTTTTAAAAGTGATGGACGAAAGTTAGAGATAAACAGTGACTATCTTGAGGAGCTTGAGCTTAGTGAGATGGAGTTTGTGTTTGCCAATGGTGCGATGCACGCTTCACTTGCCCACGAAGCACGAAAAAACAATCGTAGCGGATGGTTGTGGCAGATGGCAACCGATATGGCGATCAATGATATGCTGGTACAAAATGGTTTGGATATGCCCTATGGTGCGCAGTACAGAGAGCGTTTTAGTGGGATGTATGCGGAGGAGATTTACGCTGAGCTTAAAGATGATATCTTACGTGATGATGAAGAGTTAGAATATGAAGCTGATAATGCTGATGATGTAGAAAAAAATGAGGACAACAAAGAGCAAAAAGAGAAAGAGGAGCAAAATCAAACGCCCCAAGAGCTTGAAGAGGAGATACTTCAAGAGCAACTTTTAGCTGAGGAGGCGATAGCTCTTTTAGAGTCAAAAATGCAAAAAGGTGAAGCTCCCCAAACCATAGAGCGTTTTTTCGTGCTTGAAGATTTTGCAAAAGTAGACTGGCGCGAAGAGTTGAGAATCGCACTTGATAAGTATTTTCGAGATGATTATGTCGTGATGCCACCCTCAAAAAAGCTACTCTATGCTGGTATATATTTGCCCTCAAATATTTCACAGACCTTTCGACTCGTCATCGCCGTTGATAGCTCTGGCTCCATAGATGAGATGCAACTCAACGAGTTTTTAAGCGAAGTGAACTTTTTAATGACTTTGGTGCAAAACTATCAGATAGAACTCTTAGTCTGCGATGATAAAATACAATCGCATGAGACTTTTTACAGTGGGGATACTTTGGATGTAGATGTAAAAGGTGGAGGTGCAACAGATTTCCGTCCTGTTTTTTCATATATTAAGAAACATTTTGATGAGGTGAAGTTGCTTTTATATTTTACAGATTTGGATGGATTTTTCCCAGAAGAAGTACCAAATTATGAAGTGAAATGGATCGTTCCAAAAGAAAAAGAAGTAGTTTTTGGAAAAGTAATAGTGTTAGATTAGCACGAGTTTGTCATAACTTTGGTTACTTGTTCCCATATTTTGTTATGAGCTCAACCTTGTGATCAGTTCTTTTAGCTCTAAGTCTAAAATATTTTCTTTTTCTGATTTTGAATAAATGGTTACTAAAGACACTTCTTTTATATCATTTATACAATATGTAATAATCCTATATCCTACACTTTTACCTTTATTATTATCACTGTTTTTTATCCTAATTTTAAAGGTATTATTTCCTAAATCTATCCCCATAGTTGGATTATTTTCAAGCTCATTAGCTAATTCTAAAACATCATTTGTAATATTTTTATACTTCTTTTTTAAAGTTTTAAGATTTTTAATAAATTCAGGAGTTGGAATAACTTTATAGTTCATCTAAAATATGCTTCAATTCTCTTTTTTCCAATTGACCACTATTTTGAAGTTTAACTTCTTCTAGTCCTCGTTTTACACTTTGTTTAATGTTATAAGTTTCGATGTAGTGCATAATACTGTTGATAAATTTACTTTCATCATTGTTACACTCTTTCTTATAAAAATTTTCTACTGTTGGATTATTTATATTTAAAGATAACATAATAAACTCCTCATTTCTGTTTATTTTAGCATAAAACCTTATAAACTTTCTTTATCATTTATAAAATTTGTCTTCTAATAACAATCCTGTAAACGTTGATATTGCCCACGAACTCATTGCAAATACCCAAATACATCATGACATAATTCATGCAAAAACGAGCCTATTCCTTCCCCCATTTTTCGCATTATAAAGGTGCATATCGGCTCTGTTGATTGTCTCTTCTAGTGTTTCTTCTGGATCAAACATTGTCGCACCGATGGAGATTGTTATATCAAGATATTTGTCATCGCCGATAGGGAAAGAAAAAGATGCTACCTCTTTTCTTATGCGTTCGTAGGTCTCTTGGGCGATGCGGTTATCTACATCCTTGAGTAGTACACAAAACTCTTCTCCTCCAAATCTTGAGACTAAGTCTTTAGCATCTGTTGCGCTGCGTAGGATGTCAGAGAGGGAGGTTATGACTTTGTCTCCAGCATCATGCCCGTAACTGTCATTGACTTTTTTAAAGTGGTCAATATCTACTATGGCAATAGCAAACTTCTCTCCATTATGTTTTACTTGCTCCATATACTCATGCATGGCATTGTAAAAATATCTTCGGTTGTAGAGTCCTGTAAGATAGTCACGGTTGGCATGGTTTGTAAGCATATGAATATTTTCTAAAGCTTCGATGGAGTTGTTAATACGGCAAGAAAAGGTTTCTTTGGAAAAGGGTTTGTTGACATAGTCATTTGCGCCATGTTTTAAAAACAGCGCTGTTACTTCATCATCATTGTTTGAAGAGATGGCTAGGATGCACAGTTCATCTTTGGTGTAACTTTTTCGTATCTCAATAGTGAGTTCAAGCCCGTTGATTACGGGCATATTGTAGTCTGTAAGTACAAGTGAGATGTCAGGTTTTGCCTGTAACATACCTAAGGCTTCTTCTCCATGTGCAACTGTGATGACTTCAAAAAAGAGATTTTCAAGTAAATTTTGCATATGTTTTCTAAATACGAGAGAGTCATCTACAACAAGGACTTTATGTTTTTGGTTTTTTTTCAATCTTTCGATGGTTTTTATGATGTAGTTTATGTCATCAACCCCACCTTTATTTATATAGTCAATAATATTTTTCTTTAAAATATTTTGACGAAATTCTTTGTCAATATTTCCACTTAAAACGATAACACGGTTTCCCTTGCTTATAGAGTAGTCTACTATTTCACCATTTGGAGCGTCGGGGAGGTTAATGTCTAAAAGTGTGATGAAGTACTTGTAACGCTTGATAAAAAGTTTTGCTTCAGCCATATTGTAAGCTATATCTATCTCCATATCTAGTGCTGAATGTAATTTTTTTGAGATGAGTTTTACAAGTGTTTTATTGTCGTCTACGATGAGTATTCTATCTTTTGTCATTATCTTTTATCCATCAAGTTTATGTTGTGTGAAATTATATATCATTAACCTAAAATTATAGCAATTATGGATATTATCCGCCTATGAATTTTACAAAGATAACCTTAGAAAAACTCAAGCAAAATAGACACGTTTTTTTAACGGGTGGCGCTGGTGTTGGAAAGACTACTATTACAAGAAAGATCATCAAAGCCTATGAGTCTGAGGCAAAAAAAGTTGCAAAGTTGGCATCAACAGGTATGGCAGCAACGCTTATCGGTGGGCAAACACTGCACAGTTTTTTTGATCTTGGTATCGCTTCAAATGTAGAAGAGCTTGAGAGAAATCTCAAATTTGAGATAAAGAAAAAGATTAAAAAAGTGATACTTTCCATGGACTTAGTCGTGATAGATGAGATCTCTATGGTAAGTGATACACTTTTTGAGATGATAGAGCTGCGTTTGAATCAAGCGGGCTTTACTGGTGTACTTTTGGTTGTGGGAGATTTTTTACAACTTCCCCCTGTTGTTCGAGGATATGGTGAAGTGAAGTTTGCTTTTGAATCACCTGCATGGAAACGCTTTGATTTTGAGAAGATAGAGCTCACCCATATCTACCGTACTGATGACAAGCGCTTTATCGAGCTTCTAAACGCAGTAAGGTTTGGTGTGATAAATGAAGAGGTGCATAATCATCTCAATGAATATATAAAAGCACTACCGCAAGACTTGAGCCAGTTTACTTTTTTGTTTGGTAAAAATGTTTCAGCAGCCAGACACAATACAATGCAACTCGAGTTTATAGATGAAGAACTTGTTCTTAAAGAAGCACAAGTGATTAAACATCTGAAATCTACGCAAGATAAAGAGATAGAACGCTTTATGGATGATGCAAGAATTGATAAAACACTTGCTCTTAAAGTCGGTGCTCCAGTACTTTTTACACGAAACTCATGGAACTACTTTAATGGGGAACGTGGCGTGATTATAAACATTGATGCCGGTTATGTTTATGTTCAAAAGAGTGATGCTAAAGTAATCAAACTTGAAACAGTAGCCCAAAGTAAAAGTGTCTGGAAGGAAAAAACTCTCAAGGGAAAAAAGGAGATGCTTGAAGAAGATATCTTTAGTGTGTATCAGTATCCTATCAAACTTGCTTTTGCTATTACCATTCATAAGTCACAAGGTATGAGTATAGAAGATCTTATCATCGATACAAATGAAATCTTTGCTCCTTCTCAGTTTTATGTAGCGCTCTCACGTGCCTCTAATCCTTCAAGGCTCACTCTCATTGCTCCAAAACGGCAGTGGTATGAACTTGCCTTTGTCAATGAAAAAGCTATGAAATTTGTCAAAAGTGAAACTGTGTGCTAAAAAAAATTGATAGCGGCATCTTGTTTATGCTTGGTGCTGCGCTTATTTCTGCACTTAATGGGGCATTGACAAAGATACTATCTCAAGATATTTCAGCTCTTGAGATAGTGTTCTTTCGTAATCTTATAGGAATTTTTCTGATACTTTATACGCTCAAACATACTGCACCAAAACTAACAGGTGGAAAAATCCATCTGCTTTTTACTCGAGGACTCTTTGGCTTTATGGCAATGATTTTGTTTTTTTACACTATTACCGTCATTCCACTTGGAGAAGCGATAGCATTGAACAAAACCTCGCCTTTTTTTGTCACTATTTTAGCCTTTTTTCTACTCAAAGAAGGGCTGAGCAGTAGGGTCGTTTTTGCTCTTTTAGTTGGGTTTCTTGGTACGGTTTTGATTACAAAGCCATTTGCTATGAGTTTTTCTTATGTGCATCTGCTCGGTATACTTGGTGGTTTTTTTGCAGCAGCGGCATATACGACGATAAAGAAGATAAAAGATATATATGATTCTCGTATTATTGTTCTCTCTTTTGTGAGTGTCGGTACGCTTTTTCCAGCACTTCTTTTTTTACTAGCGCCATACTTGCATCTACCTGAGTATTTAAGATTTTTATTTCCAGAGTTTATTGTACCTGTTGGGATGCGGATTTGGTTGCTGATCATCGTCATGGCTATAATTTCTACACTTTCACAATGGTTGCTGACAAAAGCCTACAGTGCAAAAAACCTAAGTGTTATTGGTGTGATAAGCTATACAAATATTCCTTTTGCGATAGGTTTTGGGGCTATGCTTGGAGATGCCTTTCCTGACACTTTAACTTTTATAGGGATCCTTTTGATAGTTACCGGAGGTGTCTTAGTGAGTAAAAAAAGTAAATAAAAGTTATTTAAAGTGAGAAAAAGTACGCAATTAGTTTAAATTTATGTATAATCTCTCCATGAGGAATAAAATGTGCAAGGGATAAGTGATGCTGATTTTAAAGATGCTTTATTAGAGCTCTTAAATGTAGACTCAAAAGATGTACATGCTGCGTTTGAAAAGATTGCAAAGCTTGCATCAAAACCTTTAAATGTAGTTCATTCAAGTATTTGGGTATGCAGTGAAGATAACACTGTGCTTGAATGTATCGCGCAATGCGCAAGTGCAGAGATTGAACTTGATGACTACATCTCTTGTAAACATACGCCAAAGTTTAAGAGACCTCTTTTGTTAGACCTTCAAAAAGAAGAATTGTCACACTATAAACGTTTTCATAACTATGTTAGGAGTTATGGTTTATCCTCCCTACTGCTAACTCCCTTAGTAATCGAGAATGAAATTGTCGGTGTTTTAGCACAAAGTTCTGTACTAAACGTAGCTGCTTGGGGCGATAGAGAAGTGAGTTTTGCTATCTCTGTTGCAAACAGTATTTCCTTACATCTTGAGATGCAAAAAAAACAGCAAACGCAGCAACAACTACTAAACTTTACACAGCTCCTCAGTACCTCTCAAACTGTAATCTTACATTGGGAAAACAAAGAAAATTGGCCAGTTAAATATATTACGAGTAATATTTCTCAGTTTGGCTACTCTCGTGAAGATTTTTTGAGTGCTAAGATTAGTTACTTTTCTATTATTTGCAAAGAAGATGCTAAAAGATTAACTGTTGAGATGAAAAAGTACATAAAAGATGGCATAGATAAATTTTCACAAGTCTATAGAATTAGAACGAGTGAGGGGTTGCTTCGATGGGTTGATGTGCGTATCATAGCTCAAAGAAATAAAGTGGGAGAAGTAGCGGCATATTTGAGCACTATTAATGACATTACCTATCTTATAGAAAAAGAACAAAAAGTTGAACTCTTAGCAAAAGCACTTGAGCAAACAAACCATATGGTTTTTATTACAGATAAAAATGCCATCATTACTTATGCAAATGATTCAGTTGTCAAACAAACTGGATACAGTATGGATGAACTTATAGGGCAAAAAACAAGTATATTTAAGTCTGGAGAATATGATGAGGCTTTTTACAAAAAGCTTTGGGACACAGTGCTAAGAGGTGAAAACTATAGTAACATCATTATAAATAAAAAGAAAAATGGTGGACTTGTTTATAATGATATAAACATAACCCCAATACTAGATGAAAGCGCTAAAGTGCAGCACTTTGTTGTTACGTATAAAGATGTTACCATTCAGATGAAATTAGAGCAAAAATTAGAGAATCTTGCAACAACAGATAGCTTAACTCAAGTTAATAATAGATATAAGATAAATATGGAGATAGATCTTCGTATAGCAAGAGCAAAACGCTACAATGAACCTTTTGCTCTTGTAATGCTTGATATAGATAATTTTAAAAAAGTAAATGATACCTATGGACATTATGTGGGGGATATTGTACTGAAAGATTTGAGTCATATTGTACATCAAAACATCCGTCAGGTAGATAGTTTTGGGCGTTGGGGCGGTGAAGAGTTTATGTTGATCTTGGATAATGCTACAAAAGAGGAAGCGCTTAAAATTGCTGAGAAGCTGAGACATATTATCAGTGTGACGACTATTGCTGATCATTATAAGATTACTGTTAGTATTGGAGTGAGTACCTATAGGATGAATGAGCCAAAGTCGCTACTGTTGCAACGAGTAGACGATGCTTTATATAAAGCAAAAGAGAACGGAAAGAATCAAGTGAGGTTTCAGTAGTTATGAAAATATTATTTTTTAGTTTGTTTGTTGTTTTTGGTTTGAGTGCTTGTGCTTCGCATGAAGATAGTGCTTACTATGATAGAGCAAATACAGCGAGCCAAAAAGCTTTAGAGCAGTTAGATAAAGAGTAAAAGTCAGAATTTGTTCTGACTTTTACTAGTGAGTTGTGACTAGAGTTCTGACTCGTGTTTTGCTAAGTATTCAGCAACACCTTCAGCATCAGCTTTCATACCTTCGTCACCTTTTTGCCAACCAGCAGGGCAAACTTCACCGAACTCGTCAGTAAATTGTTGAGCGTCAATCATTCTTAACATCTCATCAACATTACGTCCAAGTGGTAAATCATTTACTACTGCGTGACGAACAATCCCTTTGTCATCAATTAAGAATGAACCACGAAGTGCAACAGCATTGTTTAAAAGAACATCATAATCACGAGCGATGTCTTTTGTTAAGTCTGCTACTAATGGAAAATTGATACGGCCAATTCCACCTTTTTCAACTGGAGTTTCTCTCCAAGCAAAGTGAGAAAATTGAGAATCAACTGAAACACCTACAACATTTACACCACGATTTTGAAATTCTTCATATCTGTGAGAGAATGCAATAATTTCTGATGGACAAACAAAAGTAAAATCTAATGGGTAAAAGAATAGAACTGTACCTTTTTTACCGAAATTTTCACTTAATTTGAAGTCTTCAACGATTGAACCATCAGCTAAAACTGCTGTAGCTGTAAAATCTGGAGCTGGATTTGTTACTAACATATATATGTCCTTGTGTTTTATTTGTGATGATTTTATCAAAGTTTTACTAATAGTAAAATAAAGATAATTGCTAGCTTTTAGTTTATAACTTTTGATTTTGCTAGGGCTGCTTCAATCTCTTCTTTACTTACATCTCCAGTAAGATTAAGTTCAACTGCTCCATCATCGCCACTGACTTGCATATTGGATATTTTTTGCTTTGTTTCATCGCTCATACACTCACATTTTCCCGTTGAACAATTTTCGACCATAGAGACAATATTTTTCTTTTTTACCTCTCCCATAAATGAGATTTTAACGCCTTGCTCTGTTTTATTTACTGATTTTTCCATAATTTTTCCTTTGTAATATTTGGGTTAGCATAGTTCATTTTTGATGATTGGTAGCAGTTTAGCTTCTATAAGCGTGAGAGTTTTTGCATACTCTTCATCTTCTTTACCACTTGGGTCTTCAAAACCCATATGGATTGTTTTTACTGCGTTTGGAAACACAGGACAGGTCTCTTTTGCTGCGTCACAGACAGTGACAACCAAATCAAATGGCGTGTCTAAAACAGTCTCTATAACTTTGGAGTGATATTCATCTCTCCAGTATCCTTTTTTTTCTAAGAGTGCTTTGGCGTGAGGGTTTACTTGTCCACTTGCTTTGACACCAGAACTCTGCGCATGCATACAATCACCTAGCTTCGCATTGACCAAAGCTTCAGCCATTATCGAGCGACAACTGTTGCCGGTGCATAGGATTAAGACTTCTTTTTTTTGTTTCATATTTTACATTCTCCATCAGATGATTTTGTTAAAGGGGGCAGTTGAATATCTAAATGTTTTATCTCTTCTAAGGCTTCTTGACGAAATCTGTCAAGTGGCGAGCGAATAGAGTAAAACCCCCAAGTTCCTTTTCTTTGTACTTTTAAAAAACCAGCATCTTTTAATAGTTTCAGATGGCGGGAAAGTCGTGACTGAATCATCCCCAAAGAGTTTTGCAAATCACAAACGCAGCACTCACCATTTTCATCTAAAAAGCGTAAGATCAAAACTCTTGTTTCATCATTTAATGCTGAAACTGTTTTTAGAAATATTTCCATATTTAAGTACCTCCGTTTATGAAATTATAGCAGAAAAAATATAAATATCAAGATATATTGATTTATTGATTGTATTTAGTTATAGTTTCGTTATTAGTATATGAAAGAGGTGTATGTATGATATTAGCATTTGGTCTGTTTTTAGTGACATTGGTATTTATTATCTGGCAGCCTAGGGGTTTGCAGATAGGAACAACGGCAGTTGTTGGGGCTGTGATGGCACTTGTTATAGGGGTAGTAGATTTTAATGATGTGCTCACTGTTATTGACATTGTTTGGGATGCGACCTTGGCGTTTATCGGGATTATCATCCTCTCTATGGTGCTTGATGAGATAGGGTTTTTTGAGTGGGCTGCCATCAAAATGGCAAAGCTTAGTGGTGGAAGTGGAAATAAGATGTTTGTTTATATCTTGCTTCTTGGTGCTCTAGTCGCAGCTTTTTTTGCCAATGATGGAGCAGCTTTAATCCTTACTCCAATTTTATTAGCAAAGATGAAATACCTAAAAATGAAACCTTTAGCTATCTTTGCTTTTTTAATGGCGGGAGGTTTCATCGGGGATGCTGCTTCAAATCCACTTGTGATCTCAAATCTGACAAACATTGTAACTGTTGGTTATTTTGATATAGGTTTTGTAGAGTATGCAAAACATATGTTTTTACCAAATCTTTTGAGTATTTTTGCCTCTATTGTAGTTTTATGGATCTATTTTCGTAAAGATATTCCTCTTAAAGTAGATGTAAGCCAACTCCCAGAAGCAGCATCCGTCATTAAAAATCAAACAATGTTTAAAATTTCTTGGTTTTTTTTAGCACTTTTAATGCTTGGGTACTTTGTAGGAGATAGATTTCATCTTCCAGTTTCTGTTTTTGCTTTGGGTGGTGCTTTAGTATTTTTAGCTATTGCAAATCATTATAAGGCTGTTAAACCTCTTATAACGATAAAAGCTGCACCATGGCAGGTGGTGTGGTTTAGTATAGGTTTGTATGTTGTTGTGTATGGTCTAAAAAATGCAGGGCTAACAGATAGTGTGGCTTCTTGGATAGAACTTTTAAAAGCACAAGGAGATGTCGTGGCTATCATAGGTACGGGCTTTCTCTCAGCATTTATTAGCTCAGTGATGAATAATATGCCAACGATTATGATTATGGACATAGCCATAGATAAAGTTGGCTATGTTGGGAATGAAGCACTCGTTTATGCAAATATATTAGGCTCAAATCTAGGTCCTAAGATGACACCTATCGGTTCGCTCGCAACACTTCTTTGGCTCCATGTTCTTGCACAAAAAGGTGTAAAAATAGGCTGGGGAGAATATATGAGGGTAGGAGTAGTGGTCACTCCTCTTGTACTTTTTGTGGCTTTATTAGGTCTGCTTTAAAGGCTAAAAAAGCTCAAATTGAATATACTTGTATAATTATATAAATTTAAAATTATGAGTATGTATGAACAAAGATAAAATTGCAATAGTAGGTTTAGGTTATGTAGGTCTTCCTCTAGCACACGCTTTTAGTGAAAAGTATGAAGTTGTGGGTTATGACATTAACCAAGCTAGAGTGGATGAACTTGAAAATAGTTTTGACAGAACACAGGAACTTACTTCTGTGCAACTTCAAGAAGCAAAAAAGAATGGCATCAAGTTTACGACAGCATTTGAGGAGATGAAAAACTCAAATATTTATATCGTAACAGTGCCAACTCCCATAGATAAAAAAAACGAACCAGATTTAACTCCCATTTTAAAATCAACCCAAAGTGTCGCAAAAGTCCTAAAAAAAGGTGACATCGTCATCTATGAGTCTACAGTGTATCCTGGTGTGACAGAAGAGGTCTGCGTACCCATCTTAGAAGAGGGAAGTGGACTCAAATTTAATGAGACTTTCTTTTGTGGTTACTCTCCTGAGCGAATCAATCCGGGAGATAAAGAACATACTGTTACAAAAATCCTTAAAATCACTTCAGGCTCTACCCCTGAGATAGCTAAAAAAGTAGATGAACTTTATAAAAGTATCATTACAGCTGGAACCTACTTAGCAGCCAATATCAAAGTAGCAGAAGCGGCTAAAGTCATTGAAAACACTCAAAGAGATGTCAACATCGCATTGATGAATGAACTTGCTATGATCTTTGATACTATGGGTATAGATACAAACGCAGTGCTTGAAGCAGCAGCAACAAAGTGGAACTTTATAAAACTCTCCCCTGGACTTGTAGGTGGACACTGTATAGGCATCGATCCATACTATCTTGTGCATAAAGCACAAAGCCTTGGTTATACACCAAACCTTATCCTCGGTGCCCGTCATATCAATAATGGTATGAGTAAACTCATCGCTGATAAAGCTATCAAGTTTATGATAAAAGAGGATAAAAAACTTAAAGGGGCAAATGTCTTAGTGCTTGGTATCACCTTTAAAGAGAACTGCCCTGATATGCGTAACACAAAAGTTGTTGATATTATCAGTGAACTCAGAGAGTATGAGTGTAATGTAGATGTTTATGACTACTGGGTAGATGAGAGTGATAAAAAAACTAAAGATGTTCCTTTTATAGATGAACTGTCATATGGTTCAAACAAATATGACTCTATCATTGTAGCTGTAGGACATGATAAGTTTAAAACAATCACGCAAGAAGAGTTTACAAGCCTTTCAAATGGCAAGCCTATCATCATTGATGTTAAAGGCATAGTAGAAAATCCAACATGGAGACTGTAATAATGCAAAAGAAAAAATTCGCACTCATCGGAGCAGCAGGCTACATTGCTCCAAGACATATGAAAGCTATAAAAGAGACAGGAAATGATCTCGTAGCAGCTTATGATATCTATGATGGTATAGGCATTATGGATAGCAACTTCCCTCAGGCTGATTTCTTTACCGAACTAGAGAGATTTGAAGACTTTTTAACCTCGTATAAACGCAGTAACAAGCTGGACTACATTAGTATTGCAAGTCCAAACTATCTACATAAAAGCCATATCCGTTTGACACTAGAACAGGGTGCCGATGCCATTTGTGAAAAACCACTTGTGCTAAATCCTGCAGATATTGATGAGCTAAAAATTATAGAACAAGAGACAGGCAAACGTGTCTATAACATCTTGCAACTGCGTTTACATGACTCTATCATTGCGCTTAAAGAGAGAGTCACAAAAGAGTTGCAAGAAAACCCAGATAAAATCTATGACATAGATTTAACTTACCTTACAAGCCGTGGGAAATGGTACTTTGAGTCTTGGAAAGGTAAAGAAGATAAATCAGGTGGTATCGCATCAAACATTGGTGTACACTTCTATGATATGCTCTGCTGGATATTTGGCGATGTTGAAGAAAACATCGTTCATGTAAAAACAGCAGATACAAATGCAGGATACTTTAAACTCAAAAATGCAACTGTGAGATGGTTTCTCTCTGTAAACTATGACTATATCCCAGAAGAGATACGTGAGAGAGGTTTAAGAACATACCGCTCTATCACAGTGGATGGTGATGAGATAGAGTTTAGTGGTGGATTTACAGACTTGCATACTAAAAGTTACGAGCATATCTTAAATGGTGGAGGATTTGGACTTGATGAGGCCTATGGTTCTATCCGAACGGTTTCAACTATTCGTCATCTTCCAGCTATTAGCTTAGAAGGTGATTTTCACCCTTTTTGTAAAAAAGTTTTAGCACAATAGCCATGAAATTCTTTGCACATGAATCAGCCTATCTAGATGAGAATGTAACTATAGGAGATGGCACTAAGATATGGCACTTCTCCCATATACTCAGTCAAACAACCATAGGCAAAAATTGCTCTTTTGGACAAAACTGTGTCGTTGGTCCAAAAGTAAAAGTGGGCAATGGTGTCAAAGTGCAAAACAACATATCCATCTATGAAGGTGTAGAGGTCGAAGATGATGTTTTTTTAGGACCCTCTATGGTCTTTACCAATGTCATTAATCCAAGAGCTTTCATACAAAGAAAAGATGAGTTTAAAAAGACACTACTCAAAAAAGGCTGCTCTATAGGTGCAAACGCAACAGTAGTCTGTGGTGTCACCATAGGTGAGTATGCACTCATTGGCAGTGGTGCGGTGATAAATAAAGATGTAAAACCCTATGCGCTTATGGTGGGTGTTCCTGCGAAGCAAATAGGCTGGGTAGGCATCAGTGGCAATACACTCAAGTTTAGTGACAATAAAGCTGAAGATGAGTTTGCTTTTTATGAGATAGTAGATGATACTCTAAAGGTTACAGATAAATGAAAATAGATTTCGCAAATTTACAATACCAGTACAAACTCTATAAAGAAGAGATAGACAAAGCAATGCAAGATGTGCTTGATAGAGCAAACTACATCATGGGTGATGCAGTCAAAGAGTTAGAAGAGAACTTACAATCTTTTACAGGTGCAAAGCATGCCATAACATGTGGTAGTGGAACAGATGCCCTTATCTTAGCTATGATGGCACTTGATATTAAACCAGGTGATGAGATAATAACTACGCCTTTTACTTTTATAGCTACGGCTGAGACGATTGCTTTTTTAGGTGCTGTGCCGGTATTTGTAGATATAGATGAAAAGACATACAACATCGATCCAAACCAAATAGAAGCAAAAATCACTGCAAAAACAAAGGCCATTATCCCTGTAAGTTTGTATGGACAACCAGCAGATATGGATGCCATTGGGGCAATTGCAAACAAACACAGTCTCAAAGTCATCATTGATGGTGCACAATCTTTTGGCAGTACCTATAAAGGAAAAACTGACTCAAACCTAGGTGATATCTCAACAACAAGCTTTTTCCCCGCAAAACCACTTGGATGCTTTGGAGATGGCGGAGCAGTCTTTACCGATGATGACGCATTGGCCCAAAAGATGAAAATGCTCAGAGTCCATGGACAAAACAAACGCTACCACCATAAATACATCGGTATGGGTGGAAGAATGGATACACTTCAATGTGCAGTAGTCAATGTTAAACTCAAACACTACAAAAACGATCTCGCCCTTCGTCAAGAAGTAGCAGCCAAATATACAACAGCTTTACAAAACAAAGAACTTGTTCTCCCCTTTGTAGATCTAAACGCAACATCAGCATGGGCACAGTACTCAGTGAGAGTTCAAAACAGAGATGCACTCCAAGCCAAACTCAAAGAGCAAGGCATTCCAACCGCAGTGCATTATCCTATGCCACTGCATTTGCAAGAGTGTTTTAGTTACTTAGGGTATAAAGAGGGTGACTTTCCTATAGCTGAGAGAGTGAGTAAAGAGATTATGTCTTTGCCTATGAATCCTTATGTTAGTGATGATGAGATTGAGTACATTTGTGAGCGTTTATGATTAAAATTTTTCTCTTTTTTCTCCTACCATTCATACTTTTAGCAGATAAACCAAATCTCCTGCTTTTAAAGACCTATAAAGACCAAAACATTAGCGGATGGGTGATGAGTGAAAAGCTTGATGGAATTCGGGCGTATTGGGATGGGAAGTATCTCCTCAGTAGAGGGGGAAAAATCATTCATGCTCCTGCGTACTTTACCAAAGAGTTTCCACCCTTTGCCATAGATGGTGAGCTTTGGAGTAAACGCAGTGATTTTAGTCATATCTCCTCAATTGTCCGAGATAGAGTTCCCTCAAGAGAGTGGAGTCAAATAAGCTACAATATATTTGAAGTTCCAAACGCAGTAGGAGGACTTTTTGAAAGATTAGAAAAAGTGCAACCTTATAAGAGTAATATTCTTAAAATCATTCCACAAATAGCTGTGAAATCCAAAGAAAATATGCGAAAATTTTTAAAAAGTGTTGAAGCAAAAGGTGGAGAAGGTCTTGTTGTTCGCGATCCAAACGCAGTATATATCGCCAAAAGAACAAGTAAAGCACTGAAAGTAAAATCTTTTTTAGATGCAGAGTGTAGAGTTATCGGCTACACAAAAGGCAAAGGAAAATATAGCGGTAAACTTGGTGCGCTGAAGTGCCAACTTAATAATGGGGAAATCTTTAAAATCGGTTCTGGCTTTAGTGATGTCCAAAGAGAAAACCCTCCTGCCATTGGAAGTAGAGTTACTTTCAAATATAAAGAACTGACAAAAAATGGCAAGCCTCGATTTCCAGTTTATATGAGACTCTTTCATGAGTAAAAAATTACTAAAAAATTCATTTATATTTATTTTAGGTGATATCTTAAATCGTTCTGTTCCTTTTTTTATGTTGCCTATACTTACTCGTTATTTAACTCCAGATGATTATGGAATTATTTCCATATTTAGTGTTAGTGTTGGTATATTGTCTGTATTTATAGGTTTGAGTGTCGAAGGTGCCATTAATGTTAATTTTTTTCAATTAACAAAAGAGAAACTCAAAGAGTATATTGGCAATACTATCATTATTTTAAATATTTCAACCATTTTAGTTTTGTTGATAGTTCTACTCTTTTTTCCCTATATTTTACAACACTTAAAACTAGAAAAAGAGTGGCTAATTGTCGCAGTTTTTCTTGCTTTTTCTCAATTTTTTACCACGATAAATATGCTTTTGTGGACAGCAGAACAAAATCCAAAGGCTTATAGTTTTTATAAAATAGTGCAAACTTTAATAACAACAATTTTATCTATTTTATTGGTTGTTGGCTTAGGACTTGGCTGGGAAGGGCAACTCTTAGCAACGAGTATAGCAAGTGTATTGTTTTCTATGATAAGTTTTATATTTATCCTTAAAAGAGGGTATTTAATCTTTAAATTCAATAAAAACTATCTTGAAGATGCCCTGAAATTTGGCGTTCCTCTTGTTCCTCATGCTCTGTCTGGCTGGATTAAAACAGGTGCAGATAGAGTAGTGCTTATGAGCCTTTTAGGAGCAACTGCAACGGGTATCTACTCTGTTGGGTATCAGCTTGGTATGGTGATTAGTATCATAGTTACTGCGTTTAACAAGGCATGGAGTCCCTATCTGTTTAAAATTCTTGCTAATAATCCGAGTCAAAAACAAAAAAAACAACTTGTTTTTTATTCGTATATTTATTTTATAGCTATCTTTTTTTTAGCTATTGTTGTAAGTTATATTTTAGAACTTATCATTCCCTATTTTTTAGGTGAAAGGTTTATACAATCTTCTAAATACATTCTTTATTTTTCTTTAGCCTTTGCTTTTGGCGGGATGTATTTTATGGTGACAAATTATATATTTTTTGTAAAAAAAACACATATCTTAGCGATGATAACATTTGCTACGGCAATTATTCACATAGCTCTTTTGTATATCCTTATTAGTTTACACGGTGCAATTGGGGCGGCAGAAGCTACTTTGTTGTCATATATCATCACATTTATAGTCACTTGGTGGCTGAGTAACAAAGTCTATGCAATGCCATGGAAGTTTTGGAAAAGCGATGTTTAATACTTTTAAAAACATTGAATCGACATATGATGTTGAAAATATCTCTTATAAAGGTGAGCAGGTTTGGGCATATCTGAGAAATCACTATTTTGCAGAAACTATTAAGTCTATAACAACAACGTATAATGATAAAAATAAAAGTATTTTCTTTAGAAAGGGATTAGGTATAGTGCAAAAATCTTTGTATGGTTTTGGGCATTGGTTTAGATCTTATGAGTATTTGGTATTTAGTAGCAGTAACAATAGGCAATACATTGATGGGAATTATAGAGAAAAAAGTTTTGAAAAGATGATGGAAATAGTGGGTCAGGATAAATTTTTACTTATTGAAGAGGCATCGACTGCGTATTATCCAAAAAAACTTGTGCCAACAAAACACATTGTTTCAAGAAACTTACTTTCTCTCTTTTCAAGCCTATTAACAAGAACAGTTACTCCTTTTTATAAGCAAGATATCTCAATTAAATTGCTTGATGCAATGAATGATAATGAGAACTGCAAAGTTGATTATCAAAGTATTATAATACGTTTTATCATTGTGAAAAATTTTATGAAGTTTTTTTTAAAAATTTATAAACCCAAAGTTATTTTTGTAAGCTGTTATTATGGAAAACAAGAGATTATAAAAGCGGCACATGAGCTCAATATAAAAGTAGTTGAAGCACAGCATGGGATGATAGGCTCAAAGCATTTTGCATATAACTTAAATAAAAAGTTACAAAGCGCTTATTTTCCAGATGTATTGTTAAGCTATGGAACGTACGAGAAGTGTATTATAGAGCAAAATAAAAATAATCCTTTTACTCAGATATATGCTCTTGGCAGTGATGCGCTTGAGCAAATATTACAAGAGAGTATTCCTAAAGATTTACAAGGTTTAGTTAGTAAATATAGATACTCTTTATCAGTTTCTACACAATACACAGTAGAAGAGGAAGTTGCTTTATTCGTTAAATCACTTGCTTTAAAACACAAAGACGTATGTTTTATGTTTTCATTAAGGCATTTTGAAAAGGTTTATTATGAAAAACTTGATTTGCCAAAAAACATTTACCTCTTTAAAGGTGAATTTTCATGTTATGATATTTTAAGAGTTAGCAACGCACATCTTAGTGCTTATTCAACATGCGCGCTTGAAGCATTGTTTTTTGATAAAAAATCGATATTGTACAACATCCATAATCTGGCAACACAAATAATGGGGGAGATAACAAATGAAAATCTTTATATTATAGAAAATGAAAATGATTTTACAAAGATATATGACAAGTCTTTAAAAGAGAAACAAAACGAGTTGTATAAAAAAAATTATGAAAAAAATATCAAAAAATTTATAGAAAAAGAATTGTAAAATGACGAAAAAAATATTAATACTAATTCCTAAAAATATAAAAAAGGGTCAACCATCTTTTGAAAGGATTCATGCATATATAGAATTTTATACATCGCATAATATTGAAGTAATACAATGGAGTTTACCCAATACCTTTAGTGAAAAAATAAAATTAATAATTTTAATATATAAACATCAAATAAAAAATATTTTTATTAGTATGCCTCCATTTAGAAACTGGTTTTTGTTTTTATTGTTTAATGTGCACATTATTATAGATATCAGAGACGGTTGGTCAATTGCAATGAAAACTGGGTATGGAGGAACTGCAAAAAAGAATATTATCAAAGCTTCTCTTGCTTCTTATTATGAAAGACTTGCAATAAAAAGAGCATCATTAGCAATAACATGTACAGGTGGATTACAAAGCTATCTAGAAGACCTTACAAAAAAGAAAATTCTATTAATTACAAATGGATATAGTAAACATGATTTAGAACTTGTAAATAAAATATATACTCAGGGAATTACTAAAAATAATGCATTAGACTCTATTGTTGTCTGTGCAGGACAATTTTCTGAATATGGACAAGATAAGGTGAAAAAAATCTTAAAAAATCTTAATCGGAAGACAAAGCCTACTCTTTTGAAATTAATTGGTTCCAATATAGGAAAAAATAAATGGATTCAAGACTGGATAATAAAGAACAGTTTAAATAATATAAAAATAGAATTTTTGCCAAGGATGAATCGTAAGGAAATGTACGAAGAGATTCTATTAGCTGATTATGGTATTGCAGTAATAAGGGATCCAAATTATGATTTTGGCACAAAAGTATTTGACTATATCTTATGTAGGATTCCTATATTGGATTATTTTGAAAGTAAAAATAATTTTGTAGATTTTTTTCAAGATCAGTTGACATCAAGTAATAATAAATCTTTTAATAGATCCTTTTTACGTAATGAATTAATTGAAAAACAAAAGAAGTTATTATTAGGTGTGTTAAAATGAAATTAATTCTCTTAGGTGACCCAAATTCTGTACATATTATAAAATGGGCTAAACTGCTTTCTGAAAATAAAATTGATATTTTGATTTTTGGATTAAACCCTTGTATAGTAGATGATTATCAACATATTTCAAATATTGAAATTTTTACTTTAAATGAAAATACAACTCTGCATGAAGGGGCTCTGGGTAAATTAAAATACATTAAAGCGGTGCCTGAGCTTAAAAAGATTGTAAAACAATTTAAGCCTGATATTTTACATGCACATTATGCAACGAGTTATGGTTTGCTTGGAGCATTAAGTAGGTTTCATCCATTTGTTTTGTCTGTTTGGGGGTCAGATGTCTTTAGTTTTCCAAATAAATCTTTTTTGCATCGATTGATTTTAAAATATAATTTAAAACAAGCAGATAAAATTCTATCTACTTCACATATAATGGCGAAAGAAACAAATTTATATACAGATAAAGAGATAGAAATTACTCCATTTGGAATTGATATGGAGCAGTTTAAGCCAATGTATACTAAAGAAAACTTATTTAGAAAAAATGACATTATAATAGGGACAGTAAAAGCATTAGAAGAAGAATATGGGATAGAATATCTCATAAAAGCATTTAAGATAGTGAGTGACAAGCATAAAGAACTACCCTTAAAACTTTTAATAGTTGGAGGAGGCAGCTTAGAAAATAATTTAAAAGGATTAGTGAAAAAGTTAGAATTGGAGAATGATACTCTTTTTGTAGGAAAAGTACATTTTTCGGAAGTTCCTAAATATCAAAATATGTTATCAGTATCAGTGTCAGTATCAGATAGCGAAAGTTTTGGAGTGGCAATTATAGAGGCATCTGCATGTGCTAAACCTGTTGTCGTTTCTAATGTTGGAGGCTTGCCTGAAGTTGTTAAAGATGGAGTTACAGGCATTATAGTTCTTTCAAGAGATGAATTTTCTACAGCCGATGCAATTGAGAAGTTAATATTAGATAAAGAGTTGAGAGATAAAATGGGTGAAAATGGAAGGGAAAGAATTAAAAAATTTTACAATTTGAATGATAATGTAGACCAAATGATAAATATTTATGAAGGTATATTGAAATGAAAATACTAACAATACTAGGCGCAAGACCACAGTTTATCAAAGCAGGTACAGTCAGTCGCGAAATTGCAAAACATAAAGAGATACAAGAAGTCATCGTTCATACAGGACAACATTATGATGCAAATATGAGTGATATATTTTTTGATGAGATGCAGATACCAAAACCAGACTATTTTTTAGGAATTGGCGGTAAAACACATGGTGCTATGACCGGACAGATGATAGAGAAGATTGAAGAGGTCTGTTTGAAAGAAAATCCTGATTGGGTTATGGTCTATGGCGATACCAACTCAACACTTGCAGGGGCAATAGTAGCGAGTAAACTACACATAAAACTAGCACATATAGAAGCAGGTCTGAGAAGTTTTAATATGAAGATGCCAGAAGAGGTGAACAGAATACTGACAGATAGAGTCAGTCAGATACTTTTTTGTCCTACTGATACTGCTGTACAAAATCTTAAAAATGAAGGCTTTACTGCGTTTGATATTAAGATAATACAATCAGGTGACGTAATGCAAGATGGGGCAATGTTTTATAAGTCTTTAGCCATTAAACCACAGTGTAAACTCTCTGAGGATTATCTGCTATGTACTATTCATAGAGCTGAAAATACAGATGATGAACAAAGAATACAATCTATTTTCAAAGCTCTCAATAGAATTGCAAAAGAGAAACAAATTATTTTGCCACTACACCCAAGAACAAAAAAGATCCTTGATAACTTAGCAATAGATACAAAAAATTTAACTATTATAGACCCCGTTGGTTACCTTGAAATGGTTTGGCTCATCGATCACTGCTCTTTGGTTATGACAGATAGTGGAGGACTCCAAAAAGAGGCTTACTTTTTTGAAAAACAGTGTATCACTCTGCGTGATGAAACCGAATGGATAGAGCTTGTAGAAAATGGTTTCAATATTTTAGTAGGTGCAGAGTATGAGAAGATACTTACTGCGTTTAAAAACAGAAGTGCCTTTGAAGCCAAAACCTTAGATCTTTATGGTGGTGGTAAGGCTAGTCAAAATATTATACAAGAATTATTAGCCTATGAAGCCTAAAAATATTTGGATTATAAATGAGTACGCTGGAACGCCGTATCATGGGATGGAGTTTCGTCATTATTATCTTGGCAAAGAGCTTGTCAAGCTTGGCAATAGCGTCACAGTTGTCTCTTCATCATATTCGCATCTTTTTAAAAATCTTCCAAAGCAAAAAAAAGAGAATATTGATGGGGTAGATTATCTTTGGCTTCCTACTTTAAACTATGGAACTTCGCATGATAAACGTAGAGTCTTAAAATGGTTTATTTTTATGTTTAAAGTCTTTTTTTTACCTTTGAGTTTGAGACGACCTGATGTTATCATCGTCTCTCCTATGGCACCCTTTCCAATTTTTCCTGCTTGGATTTTGTCAAAAATATATAAGGCAAAACTTATCTATGAAGTCAAAGATATTTGGCCTTTGAGTTTAGTAGAACTTGGCGGTTTTAAGCCAAGCCACCCATTTATAAAATTGATGGCTTGGTTTGAGCGTTTTGCGCTTTTAAAGTCTAATGTTATTGTCTCAAATTTGCAAAATTATGGTGAACATATGCAAAAAGATTTGGGTATTGATAGAGATTTTGAGTGGATAAGTAACGGGGTTGATTTGGATGAACTCTCTCAAATAGAGCCCTTAGATGAAAACATAAAACAAGTGATGCCAAAAGATAAATTTATTGTAGGGTATACGGGAACTGTTGGGGTTGCTAATGCATTAGAAAGCTTTTGTGAAGCCGCAAAACTACTAGAACAAAACAAAGAGATACTTTTTGTGATAGTAGGAGATGGACAAGAAAAACAAAATCTAATGAAACGATATCTAAACGCAGTAAATATACTTTTTATAGATTCCATTCCTAAAAAACAGGTGCAGAGTATGCTTGGCTTATTTGATGCTTGTTATATCGGGCTTCAAAAAGAGAACCTTTTTAAGTATGGTGTTTCACCAAATAAGCTGTATGACTATATGTATAGCGCTAAACCCGTTGTGTATGCTATAGACTCGGGAGAGAACAACATCGTAAAGACAGCAAAATGTGGGGTGAGTGTCGAAGCTCAAGATGCGGCTTCCATAGCTGATGGAATAAAGAAAATTTATGCAATGAAAACGCAAGAGAGAGAACAAATTGGTGAAAATGCCAAGCAATATATCTTGCAGTATTTTACTTATGATAAACTTGCACAAAAATATCAAAACCTAATGGAGAAATAAATTATGATACATGTTTTTAAGAAATTTGATGTCTATTTTTATATGATTTTTGCCTACTTTTTTAGTTTGGCATGCAGATATATCTGGGTATATCAGTTTGGAGGATATGATCCTTTTTACTGGGATGGACAGTTGATGATAAATACCAATGACGGGTATTTCTTTGCTACGGTTGTAAAGGATATGCTCACAGGTTCAAACCCTGACAATCAACTCCTACAAACTGCCATAGATACCTATCCGGGAACGGTGTATAGTGTTTATTATCTAGCGAAATTTCTACCTTTTTCTCTTGATACGATTATACTGTATATCCCTGCCTTTGTGTCGAGTCTGATTGTGATTCCTATCATATTGATCATGCGTTTGTGTAAACTTGAGTTTGTTGGTTTTTTGGCGGCTCTTTTAGCTTCTATCACTTGGAGTTTTTACAACCGTACGATGGTAGGTTACTTTGATACGGATATGTATGCTTTAGTATTTCCGGTATTTATTCTTTATTATATTATGAAATTTGTTCAAGATGATAAACTTGTAACGATACTCACAGCTTCTCTTATTACCTCTTTTTATGTTGTCTTTTATCCTCAAGGATATGCGGCTATTACAGCACTTTTTGTTGCATATACTTTATATGGTATTGCATTTATAAAAGATAAAAAGCAGTTTTATCTCTCTTTGGTTTTTATGAGTATTGCACTTGTTAAAATCATACTTGTAGTAAAACTTGCAGTACTTATCGCTTTTTATTTTTTGAGTAAACAGGCTTTTGTTCTTAAAGATAAAAACCCTTTGTATATTGCTATTGCCTCCATTGCTATATTTATTTTAACAGGTGATGGTTACGCGTTGATACTTTCAAAAATAAGCTGGTACACTAAAACGGGTGTTGAGGGTGGCGTGCTTCACTTTTACGATGTTGCACAAACTATTCGCGAAGCTGGCAAGATCCCATTTGAAACCTTTGCAAACAGGATTTCTGGTTCAGTATTTACCTTTGTGCTTGCACTTGGTGGGTATGGACTGCTTGTGTTTAAGAAAAAAGAATTTTTACTTTTTTTACCGCTTATTGCCATTGGTTTTTTTGCTTACATGGGCGGTCTAAGATTTACTGTGTATGCTATTCCTGCGATGGCTATCGGTGCAGTTTATTTGATTTATTTTATTGTTGATAAATTAATCGTAAAAGAGACAACAAAATACTTTGCCATAGTTATGGCAACAGCAGCTCTGCTTTATCCAAATATTCAACATATACTTGCCTACAAAGTACCTACGGTTTTTAATAAAGAAGAAGTGAAGGTGCTAGATCAACTCAAAAAGATTGCGACTCCTAAAGATTATACACTGACATGGTGGGATTATGGCTATCCAATCTGGTACTATAGTGATACAAATACACTTATAGATGGTGGAAAACATCATCATGATAATTTTATAATTTCTAAAATTTTGACAACTGACTCACAAACACAGGCAGCTAATCTTGCACGTAAATCGGTTGAACTTTATGCAAAAAAACATCTTGCATATACGCCAGTAGCAAACTCTATCTTTGAGCATAATGCAACTGCGCTTGATGCTAATAGTGTTCTTGATGAGATGCAGTTGAGTGATTATCCATTACCGAAAAAAACACGAGATATTTATCTTTATCTTCCAAACAGAATGCTCAATATCTTTCCAACAGTGGCAGTATTTTCCAATCTTGATCTCAATAGTGGACAAAAGTACAGACAACAGCTCTTTTTTGTTTCAAAAAACTTTAGAGAGAGTGGCAATAAGATTTTACTAGGTAATGGAGTGAGTTTTCTTAAAAATACGGGAGAATTAGTACTAGGTTCTCAAAAAGTTAAGTTGCATCATTTTAGTGTTGTAGAGTATGATAAGCAAGGAAAAATTCAAAAACAAGATCAAGTTTTGGATTATAACTCCAATGTAAATCTTGTCTATATGCGAAACTATCATACTTTTCTTGTCTTAGATAATGCTATGTACAATTCTGTGTTTATTCAGCTTTTTGTTTTTGAAAACTATGATAAAAGTCTCTTTGAACCTGTGATTTTAAATCCACTTGTAAAAGTCTATAAACTAAAGAAGTAAAAATGCAAATACCATTTCATAAAACACATACAACAGATGAAGAGATAAACGCAGTAGTTGGCGCCATGAAGTCTGGTTGGCTCACTATGGGTCCTAAAACGCTAGAGTTTGAAAAGGCTTTTAAAGCGTTTATAGGCTCTAGTGAAGCGATCAGTGTAAATAGTGCAACAGCGGCACTGCATTTGGCACTCAAAGCAGTTGGTATCAAACGCAGTGATGAGGTTATCGTGCCTACAAATACTTTTGTAGCAACGGCAGAAGTCGTCACTTATTTTGACGCTGTGCCTGTGCTTTGCGATATTGAAGAAGATACGCATAATATAGATGTTAAAAAGATTGAAGCACTCATCACAGAAAAAACCAAAGCCATCATGCCCGTTCATTTTGGGGGACAAGCTTGTGATATGGATGAGATTTATGCTATTGCAAAAAAATATAATTTAAAAGTTATAGAAGATGCAGCCCATGCAATGCCGAGTAGTTATAAGGGTGTAAAGATTGGAAATCTCAAAGGAACTGATGTAACATGTTTTAGTTTTTATGCTACAAAAACACTCTCAACAGGTGAGGGTGGTATGGCTACAACAAACAATGAAATTTATGCAAAAAGTATGCGGATTAACAGACTCCACGGCATTAGTCGTGATGCTTGGGATAGATACACCACTAAAGGCGCTTGGTATTATGAGATAGTTGATAATGGCTGTAAATATAATACAACAGATATAAATTCTGCAATTGGCTTAGTACAGTTAAAAAAACAAGAGATACTTTGTAAAAAAAGAGCAAATATCGCACAAAAATATACTACTGCGTTTAAAAACAACAATAATATAACTCTTCCCTTTGTAAAAGAGGATAGAGAAACATCATGGCATTTGTATGTAATAAAAATCGACAATCGTGATAGTGTTATAGAGCAGTTAAAAGAAGCTGGTGTTGGATGTAGTGTGCATTTTATTCCTATACATAAACATCCTTACTACAAAGAGAGATATCACTATAAAAATGAAGATTATCCTGTGGCAAACGCAGTGTTTGAGCAATCGCTTTCACTTCCTATTTATCCTGATATGAGTGATGAAGAAGTTGCTTTTGTTATTGAAAAAGTACAAGAAATAGTTGGCTAATGTATAAAAAATACTTCAAAAGAGTTTTTGATGTTCTTGCATCATTTTTGGGCTTATTACTTTTATCTCCACTTTTACTTGTAATAGCTTTGTGGATAAAACTAAGCTCAAGGGGTCCGATTTTTTATATGCAAAAAAGAGTAGGCAAAGATTTTCAAGAGTTTAACATTTATAAGTTTCGCTCAATGGTCGAGGGTGCTGATAAAATTGGTCCAAGTGTTACAAGTGGGGATGATGTCCGCATTACAAAAGTTGGAAAATTTATACGAAAATCGAAGATAGATGAACTCCCGCAACTCTTCAATGTACTTAAAGGAGATATGTCACTCGTTGGACCTCGTCCTGAGGTTATGCAGTTTGTTGCACAAAAAAGAGATGAATATACTAAAGTTTTAGCTGTGAAACCCGGTATAACGGATAATGCAGCCATAGAGTTTAGAGATGAAGAGGAGATAATGAATCAGTATGAAGATAAAGAAAAAGCTTATCTTGATATTGTTCTTCCACAAAAGATAGAGTTGTATTATAATTATGTTGATACTATCTCTTTTATAAATGACATAAAATTAATTTTGAAAACTTTAAAGGTACTCTAAGTTGCATATATTTACCCCGACAAATTTAAAACGAACACTTTTTTTTATACTGACAGACTTATTTGCCATAGGATTAGCAGTCTATATCGCTTTTTTACTGCGTTTTGATTTTGAAATTCCTGCACAATACATTTCAGATATATACAAGAGCTTTGCACTTTTAGCTTTTATGCGTATTACACTTTTTTACCTAAGAGATATATACAAAGTTTCATGGAGATATTTTAGTTTTAAAGATCAGGTACAAATTACTTACATCTTACTTTTTTCAACGCTTCTTTTTACTGCCTTTGTCTATATCTTTCGTACAAACCTGTTTTTAGGATTTCCAAGATCAATTATCCCTATAGAGTTTTTACTCTCTTTTTTGATGATTTTATTTTCTCGTAGTAGCAAACGCTTTTTTCTAGAAGTCTATAAACAACAATCACTTGGAAGACCTACTCTTATCATCGCTTCTCCTCAATATGCTGAAGAGATTACAAGAAAGTTGATGAAATATTCTCATGAAAATTGGCCTGTTGCTATTTGGAATGATGCTGCTGCAGGACTAAAGATAAATGGTGTGAGCATAAAAACATACAGTGATATTCAAAAGTATCATAAAGGCTTGGAAAGTGTTGTAGTCTCTGATGAATTTAAAGTCAAAGATATCTACGAAGATGTAAAAGCTTTAGGGATTCATGATATCAAAGTTTTTAATCCCATTAGTAGTTACGACAAAGATATTTTACTCAATATCTCAGTAGAAGACCTTTTAGCTCGGCATCCAAAAGACCTTGATAAAAAGACAATTAAAACTTTTCTTACAAACAAAACAGTTTTAGTGACAGGTGCAGGTGGAAGTATAGGAAGTGAAATTTGCCGTCAGTGTGAAAAATATGGTGTGAAAAAACTCATCTTGCTTGATCATAGCGAATACAATCTTTATGCGATTGATCAAGAGATACAAGAGGTGCCTACGGTTACAGTGCTTGAGAGTATTAAAGACTTGAGCTTTATAGATACAACATTTGCAAAGCATAAACCAGATATAGTCATCCATGCAGCAGCGTATAAGCATGTCCCCCTTGTTGAAGCAAATATACAAGAGGCAATTGTAAATAATGTTGTGGGGACAAAAAATGTTATCGATATGGCTATCAAATATGGTGTAGAAAAATTTGTAATGATTTCTACGGATAAAGCTGTACGCCCGACAAATGTGATGGGAACTACAAAAAGGATTTGTGAACTTTATGCGCAAAATTCAAATGGTAAGGGTACTGACATTGTCGCTGTGCGTTTTGGAAATGTTTTAGGTTCAAGTGGCAGTGTGATACCGAAGTTTAAAGCACAAATTGAAGCAGGTGGCCCCATAACTGTAACTCATCCAGATATCACAAGATACTTTATGCTGATTCCTGAAGCCTGTGAACTTGTTTTGCAAGCTGGTGCTATTGGGAGTGGAGGAGAGATATTTATTCTTGATATGGGAGAGCCTGTAAAGATTGTAGATTTGGCACGTAAAATGATAGAACTCAGTGGACAAGAGGGCATTGAGATAAAGTTCACAGGGCTTCGTCCGGGTGAAAAACTCTATGAAGAACTACTTATAGATGATGCAGATGCTAGGACAGCGTATGAGTCCATCACGGTTGCAAAACCTACAGCTTATGATATAGAAAAACTCAATGCAGATATAAAAGAACTTGTACAAATAGAAGATAAAATAGCTAAATTACAAGATATAGTTCCTGAGTTTAATCATCAACAAAATGAAAGCTAAGTAAGATTTTGTTAAAGTGCTAAAAAATAAATAAAAAGGCTAGATATGAGAGATTTTTTTCAGTATGGTGAAAAAGTTCCGGGTTATGATGTTAGGGTTTTAAACGAAAGAGAGGCAAGAGCTGCTGCTGCTATACTTTTTGTTGGAGCTTTTTTAGGTCTTACAAATGGCGTTATGCTAGGAACAGCAGTCTTCTCAGAATATTTTGTGACATTTTTTGCCATTGATTTTACTATGAGAGTGCTACAACCACGGTATGCCCCTAGTTTAATGCTTGGGCGTTTTTTTGTAAGAGATCAAACACCTGAATATGTGGGCGCTGCACAAAAAAGATTTGCTTGGGCATTAGGGATGATTATTGCATGGCCTATGTTTTATTATCTTGTGATTGATTTTCAGCCAAATCCTATAAAAGTACTTGTTTGTCTTATCTGTATGGCACTGCTTTTTTTTGAGGCTGCATTTTCTATCTGTTTAGGTTGTAAAATTTTTAATCTTGTAAAAAAAGAAAAAGCGACACACTGCCCGGGTGGTGTGTGCGAGATGAAGATAAAAGAGCCTATCCAAACTTTTAACCCTGTGCAAAAGGTCATTTTGATTGTGACGGTGATTGTTATGGTGTATGGTGCATATGCGTATATGACAAAACTACCAGATAGAACAAATCTGACCAAGAAACTTAAAATCATGATGATGAGCGATGAAGAGTTACAGCGAATTGAAGATGAAAAAGCTGATCAAGAGTTTGAAATGGATGATTTTTAGTTTATGTGGGATATCCTGAGTTTTTTTATTGATGTTTGAAGCTATGATAGGGTATTTTGATATGCATGATTATCTCTATGAAATTTCTAAAAATATAAAATAAGGGGTCCTAGTGTCTGAACATCACCATCATCACGATGTAAGTGGAAAAAACCTTTTTCTAACGATAATTCTAAATATAATTATTACACTCTCTCAGATAATTGGGGGAATTTTTTCAGGTTCACTTGCACTACTCAGTGATGCGATGCATAATTTTAGTGATGTTTTGGCACTGCTTATTGCCTATGTCGCAAATAGACTTGCAGCAAAAGAGAGTACAAAAGAGCGAACATTTGGGTATAAAAGAGCAGAAGTTATTGCAGCGCTTTTTAATGCTTCTGTGCTTATCGGAATTGCTATTTTTTTAATCATAGAAGCCTCTCATAAATTTTATCATCCTGAAGCGATTAATTCTGTGTGGGTGATTGGACTTGGAATGTTAAGTATTGTGCTAAACGCAGCAAGTGTATTACTTATAAAAAATGATGCGCATTCAAATATGAATATAAAAGCAGCCTATCTTCATCTTTTGACAGATGTTATGACCTCTGTAGCTGTAGTTGGTGGTGGACTTTTGATGTATTATTTTGGACTTTTTTGGATAGATCCATTTATATCTGCGCTTATCGCACTCTATCTTATCTGGGCATCATTTGGACTTGTGATGGAGTCAAGTGCAATTTTAATGCAGTTTACACCTAAAGGCATTGACATTGATACTGTTGCTGCGTTTATAGAAGAGGATGTAAAGATAAAAAATGTGCATCACATGCATATATGGAAGCTCGATGACCATCGTATCCATCTTGAAGCACACCTTGATTTTAAACAAAACCTAACACTGAGTGAGTCAAACGCAGTGATAGAGACTTTTGAACATAAACTCCATGATACTTTTTCGATAGAACACACGACTTTTCAATGTGAATATAATCGAGACGATAACAAAAAACGCGTAGTATAGAAGCTTCAACAGATATTTAATATACTAAGCTATAATTCGCTTGATTTATGGAGCTTGACTCTGTACTTCAATAAGGAAAATCGATGACGAAAGAGTATATATTTACTTCAGAGTCTGTAACAGAAGGGCACCCTGATAAGATGGCAGATCAGATCAGTGACGCAATTCTGGATTATATTATTGAAAATGATAAAAATGCTAGAGTAGCGTGTGAAACTTTAGTATCTAATGGTTTTTGTGTAATTGCAGGCGAACTGAAAACTACGGCTTATGCCCCTATGCAAGAGATTGCAAGAAAAGTAATTCAAGAGATTGGATACACAGATGCACAGTATGGCTTTGACTATAGAGCTGCAGCAGTTCTCAATGGAATAGGTGAACAATCAGCTGACATCAACCAAGGTGTTGACCAAGCTAATGGTGAGATCGGTGCAGGTGATCAAGGCTTGATGTTTGGATACGCTTGTCGTGAAACAGATGTTTTGATGCCTTTACCTATTCATTTGGCACATCGTCTAACGCAAAGATTAGCATTTGTACGTAAAGAGGGCATTGTTCCTTATCTTCGTCCAGATGGTAAAGCGCAAATAAGTGTAAAATATGTAGGGGATAAACCAGTTTCTATTGATACGGTAGTTATCTCCACACAACACCATGATGGAATTTCTCAAGAACAAATCCATAAGGATATGATTGAAGAGGTTATCAAACATGTTATTCCAGCTGATATGATGAATGATAAGACTATCTTTCACATCAATCCAACTGGTAAATTTGTCATTGGTGGACCACAAGGTGATGCTGGTCTTACAGGTCGTAAAATAATCGTTGATACCTATGGTGGAAGTTGTCCTCACGGTGGTGGAGCATTTTCAGGGAAAGATCCAACCAAGGTTGATCGTTCAGCTGCTTATGCTGCTCGTTGGGTCGCAAAAAACCTTGTAGCAAGTGGTGCATGTGGTAGAGCGACTATTCAAGTGGCGTATGCTATTGGCGTTGTTCAGCCTGTTTCTATTATGGTTGATACACATGCAACCGCTGTTGTAAGTGAAGAAAAAATAGAAGCCTGCGTAAAAGAGATCTTTGACCTTTCTCCAGCAGGTATTATTAAGTCTTTAGATTTATTAAGACCAATATATAGAAAAACAGCTGCTTACGGTCATTTTGGGCGTGAAGAAGAGGGCTTTAACTGGGAAAGAACAGATAAGGTCGAGGAAATAAAGAGTTATTTAGACATTAAGTAAAAGTTGAAAATGTAACGATATGGTACACTTTTTTGTGTATTTTTGCACTTTTAGCTTTGTTTAAAAGTCTAAAGTGTATAGTTACTTTTATTAAAAATTAGGAGAAGAAAATGTCAGTATATATTAATGATACATGTATTAACTGTGGAGCTTGTATAGATGAGTGTCCAGTAGAGGCAATTGTTGACGAAGATGATAATCCAACAGGTGAAGAGATTTATTATGTTTACGCAGATAAATGTGTAGAGTGTGTTGGTCATCATGACGAACCAGCTTGTGCTACTGCATGTCCAACTGAGGGATGTATTGTATGGGATGAAGTAAAAGAAAGCCCAGAACATCGTGAAGATATTACTGAAGAGCAACGTTTAGCTCACGAACCAGTAGTAGAATAGTTTTTAGAGTATCTTTATGATACTCTAAAAAAGCCCCTTTCTTGCAAGACAAAATCAACAAATTTATTTTTTAAACTAAAAACAATCTTTTTTTCGGTATAATTCCACTCTAATTTTATATTTTCAGAGGAGATTTGATGGAACGTACACTATCAATAATAAAGCCAGATGCAGTAGCAAAAGGTGTTATAGGCAAAATTTTAGATCGTTTTGAAAGCAATGGTCTTAGAATTGCAGCAACAAAAAAGCTACAACTTTCTCGTGCAGATGCTGAGGCATTTTATGCTATTCATGCAGAGAGACCATTTTTCAATGACTTAGTTGATTTCATGATCAGTGGTCCAGTTGTTGTGACAGTTTTAGAAGGTGAAAATGCAATGCAAAAGAACCGTGATTTAATGGGTGCTACTAACCCTAAAGAAGCTGAAGCTGGTACTATCCGTGCAGACTTCGCTGAAAATATAGATGCAAACGCAGTTCATGGAAGTGATTCTGTAGAAAATGCAGCAAATGAGATTGCATTCTTTTTTGCTGAAAGAGAAATCGTATAAGTAATCTCCTATGAGGGTGGTGCTTAGAAAAGTAACAAAAACACCTTTAGACTTTGAAGTAAAGTCTAAGGAAATAGTTTTTAAAGGTTATTTGGAATATCATGGTGGAAAGTTGATTTTGCTTAAAGCAAATATTAATGGTTCTTTATCCACAAGCTGTGATATTTGTGCAGAAGAATTTAAACTAAATCTTGATGAAAATATTGAATTTCTTATCAGTGATGGTTTATACCAAGATGATAACAGCATTGCATTCGATGTTGTTGAGTCATTTGATGGTAATGTAGATATCGAAGAGTTATTAAACTCTGAGCTAGAACTTATCAAAAGTGATTATCACTCTTGTGATAATTGTAAACAAAATTAAATTAAGGAAGTATTACTATGGCAGTACCTAAGAGAAGAGTCTCACATTCACGTTCAGCGAAAAGAAGAACTCATTATAAAATTTCTTTAGCTCGTCCAGTTAAAGATAAAGACGGAACATACAGATTACCACACCATATTAACCCTACAACTGGTGAGTATAAATAATCAATGGTAAAGATTGCCATTGATGCAATGGGCGGGGACTTTGGTCCTGAGCCAATTGTAAAGGGATGTATTCAAGCATTAAAGAAAAAAAAATTCACACCTATACTTGTAGGTAAAAAATCAGAAATTTTACCTCTGTTACCAAAGAGTTATAGAGATAAGATTTTAATCATTGAAAGTGATGACGTTATCTCAATGCATGATCATGCCACTGATGCAGTTAAAAGACAAGAAAGCAGTATCTATAAAGCTGTAGAACTTGTTAGAAATGGTGAGGCTGATGGTGTTGTCTCAGCTGGCCATAGTGGCGCAACGATGACACTTGCTACACTCAGAATAGGTAGACTCAAAGGTGTGGCTCGTCCTGCACTTGTAACGCTTATGCCCACTAAGGTTGGTCGTCGTTCGGTACTACTTGATGTTGGTGCCAATGTGGATTCAAAACCTGAACACTTAGCTCAATTTGCTATTATGGGTGGGTGCTATGCAGAGGATGTGCTTGGCATTGAAGAACCTTCTATCGGACTTCTTGCAAATGGAGAAGAGGATTCTAAAGGAAATGAGCTAACTAAAGCAACATTTAAAATTCTTGAAGGCTACAAAGGCTTTAGAGGAAATGTTGAAGGTGGCGATATTTTCAATGGTAGTTGCGATGTTATAACATGTGATGGTTTTGTTGGCAACTTAGTTTTAAAAACAAGTGAAGGTGTTGCATCTACTATCTCTCAGCTTATTAAAGACTATATCAAAAAATCACCTATCCGAATAACTGGTGCCTTGTTAATGCGTAGAGTATTCAAGCTACTAAAAAAAGAGATTGATTATGCAGAAGTTGGCGGTGCTCCTCTTATAGGCATCAAAGGCTGTGCAATTGTTAGTCATGGAAAAAGTAATGCCAGAGCTATTGAAAATGCTATTTACCAAGCGATAAGCTATGTGGACACTGGCGTAAATGAACATATCATTACGAGACTCAAAGAGTTAAAAGAAAAGGAAATCTAATATGGCTTATGCAGCATTTCGTTCTATAGGTGCTTATGTACCTCAAAAAATACTTACAAATGAAGATCTCTCACAGATAGTTGATACATCTGATGAATGGATTACAAAAAGAACAGGTATTAAAGAGCGACATATTGCAGCCAAAGATGAATTTACCAGTGATTTAGGTGCAAAAGCTGCACAAAAAGCACTTGAGAGAAGTGGAGTATGTGTATCAGATATAGATATGGTTATTACTGCAACTATCTCTCCTGATTATTTTTGTATGCCCTCAACAGCTGCAATAATATCAACAAAACTGGGGATAAAAAATGTAACTGCGTTTGATATCTCTGCTGCATGTACAGGTTTTATTTATATATTATCTATTGCAAAAGCATTTATTGAATCTGGTATGAAAAAAAATATTTTAATTATTGGTGCGGAAAAACTTTCTGCAATTACTGACTACACAGATAGAGGTACTTGTATCTTATTTGGAGATGGAGCAGGAGCAGCAGTGATTAGTGCTACATACAACAAAGATGAAGCAATAATCGATGTTCATACTGGTGCTGATGGTGAATATGCTGACTTGTTAATGACACCAAATGGTGGGACAGGCTCTGCACATGACTCTTTAGAAGTTGAAGCTGGTACATCTTTCATGCAAATGAAGGGGAATGAGACTTTTAAAGTAGCAGTACGAACATTAACAAAAGATGTAAAAGAAATTCTAGCAGATAATGATATTAAAAGCGAAGATATTAAACATTTTATTCCACATCAAGCTAACTATAGAATTATAAAAGCTGTCGGTGATGCATTGAAAATGAGAGATGAACAAGTTATTATCACTGTAGATAAGTATGGTAATACTTCTGGCGCATCTATTCCTATGGCTATTAACGACCTTTATGAATCAGGAAAACTTGAAGCTGGTGAAGTAATGCTTCTTGATGCTTTTGGTGGCGGGCTCACATGGGGAAGTGCTCTTGTTCCATTTAGTCCCTCAAAATAAGACCTTATTGTAAGGTTATACTTCTAAGTTATCTAATGCTTCTTGTAGGTTTTTTAAAAATTCTTTTTCATTAGGTAATTTTAGCTCCGAATTACGGAGTTTTTCTCCCCACATTGGATTTGGAAAATAACTATCGTTGACATATCTTGCCATTACATGAATATGTACGCGAGGTAGCATATTGGCAAAAGATGCCATGTTGATTTTATCTGGTTTATAATAATCTCTCATGACTACTTCAACGGTATCATAAATCTCCCACATTTTTAAACGCAGTGCTTTTGGCATATCACTAAGCTCTTTGTAGGGTTCTTTTGTAAAAATTTTGATCCAAGGTATTTCACTCTTTTGTGTTTGTATATAAAAATTTTTATTTTCATAAATATATCTCATTATCTCATCCTTTTGTTGAAACATAATCATACACTAAGTATAACGTATTCATATGAAAAAAAGTAAAAAGAAAAATTGAAGATAAAAAGCTTGAAGGGTAAAAGGGGTTGAAATATTTCCCCGTAGGGAAAATATTTTCTATTTAGTCTCTGTTTCTGTTTCTATTTGAAGAACTTTTGTTTCCACGGTATCCACCACCATCACGGTTTCTATCTCCGCCTGAACGATTTCTGTCACCACCTGAACGGTTACGGCTGTTTCCACGGTATCCACCACGGCTTCTGCCATTTCTTCCTCGGCTGTCATTACGTTTACCGGCACGCTCTAAGATAGCAGTTAATTTATCAGCAGGAATACCAATATTGCTAGGACCTTTAATGTCTTGTCTATCTAAAATCATTGAGATGAGTTTGAACATAATTTTTTCTTCATCTATATCTTCTTTGAGACGATCAAGAATTTTATGTGCTTCATCATAAATTTTTTGATCTTCGATACTTGCCACCATTTTATCAATAGTAGAAGAACGTAAATCATTTTTACTCGGTACAAAAGCATGGTTCATCGAAGTACCAACTTTTTGTTTGATGCGTTGCAACTCTTTAAACTCTAATGGAGTTAAAAGCGTAATCGCTTTTCCTTTTGTACCTGCACGACCAGTTCTACCAATACGGTGAACATAAGACTCAGGATCAAATGGGATATGGTAGTTAAATACATGCGAGATGTTACTAACATGTATACCACGAGCAGCAACATCTGTTGCAACGAGCACTTTTACTGAGTCATTTTTAAAACCCTTGATAACTGCTTCCCGTTGACGTTGTTCCATATCACCATGAAGACCATTTGCTAAATACCCTGCGTTTGAGAGTACATTACTGAGTCTATCAACTTCTGATTTTGTTCTACAAAATACAACTGACTTTGTACTGCTTTCTGAGTCCATAAGACGAATGATTGCATCATCTCTTTCATGCTCATCTATCACATAGTACTCTTGTTCTATGTCTGTGTTTGTAGTTTCACCTTTTGTTATTGAAACAAAAGCAGGATCTTTTAAAATTCTGTTTGCAAGATTTTTAATTGGCTGTGGCATAGTTGCTGAAAAAAGCAATGTTTGACGACTTGTTGGAAGATAAGAAAATATCTCATTAATATCATCCAAAAATCCCATGTCAAGCATCTCATCAGCTTCATCGAGTACAACAACATCTGGTGCGAAGTTGTTCAGCATATTTCTTTTTAATAAGTCAAGCATTCTACCAGGTGTAGCAACGACAACACTAGCGCCACGTCCTATAAGATCAAGTTGACGTTTGTATGAACTACCACCATATACAGTAACTGTTTTAACACCTAAGTTTCTACCGTATTTAAAGATTTCATCACTTACTTGTGTTGCTAGTTCTCTTGTTGGTGTGATGACTAACATTTCTACGCTACCATCGAGTTTCATTTTTGAAAGTGTTGGTAATGAAAAAGCAGCAGTTTTACCTGTTCCTGTATGTGCTTGACCAACCATATCACGGCCTTCAAGTATTATAGGTATAGCTTGTGCTTGAATAGGTGATGGAATTGTAAAACCAGCAAATTTTATACTTTTAAGTATCTCAGGTTTTAAGTTTAACGAATCAAAAGTGATTGTAGGTTCTTCGGTTGTTGTTTGTTTTTCTTGTGCATTTTCTTGCATCTGTATCCTTTTGTTAAGGAGATGACGCAAGTTTTCTACACTCATAGGGCATCTTCCCCTTAAATATTTGTGGAATTATATCTAAATTTTCCTAAGTTTATATTAAACTTGCAAATGCTTTTGATTAGTTAAGTTTATAATGCTACAAAATGGATAATATAGTTTGACATAATGTCATATAATTTCGAACTGATAAGAATCATAGTATAATTAGAGAAATTAACAAAAGGCATAATCCCTTGGTAGAGACCCTCCTTAGAGTTTTACTAGAAAACCAATATCTCATTTTCTTTTTACTTTCTATGTTGGCTTTTTTATTTGTGCTATATTTATATATACAAGAAAAAAATAAAGCTAAAATCTTATCTACTGCGTTTAAGGAGTTAGATCAAAGATATGAAGAGTTAAAAGATGAGATGAGTGACTTAGAACTCAAACACGCAGTGCTGAATACTCGCTACGAAGATGAACTCATAGCTTCAAATGAAAAACTGAGTGTTTTGCAAAATGCTAAAAATGAACTCTCTATAGAATTTAAAAATTTAGCCAATAAGATATTTGAAGACAAATCTAAACAATTTAGTTCATCAAATAAAGAACAATTAGAATTACTACTGCAACCTTTTCGTGAACAAATCACTACTTTTTCAAAAGAAGCACGCGAACAGTTTGAGTTTGAACTCAAAGAGAGACATCTACTAAAAGACGAACTATCACATCTGAAAAAAATGAATGAAACCTTAGCACAAGAAGCACTAAACCTTACCAATGCACTTAAAAATGAAAACAAAACTCAGGGAAATTGGGGAGAGCTGATTCTTGCAAATATACTTGAACAATCAGGACTGCGTTTAGGTGTCGAGTACGAGTTACAAGCTTCACGACAATCAAATGAAGGTAAAACCTATAGACCTGATGTGATCATTCATATGCCACAACAAAGAGATATCATAGTTGATTCAAAAGTCTCTTTACGTGCATATGAAAAGTTTGTAAACGCAGTAGATGCAGAGGAAAAAAAGCAAGCACTTAAAGAGCATATAAGAAGTATTTCTACTCATGTTAAAGAGTTAAGTTCGAAAAAATATGAAAGACTCATAGGTGTGAACAGTTTAGATTTTGTTCTTCTTTTTATGCCTATAGAAGGCGCTTTTTTATTAGCACTTGAAGAAGATGGCGAATTTTTCAAGCGTGCATATGAAAGTAATATTTTAGTTGTTTCACCTTCAACACTACTTGTTACACTCAGAACTATTGAGCATATATGGAGAACGCAAAGACAAGAAGAACATGCAAAAAAAATAGCATTAGAAGCAGAAGCTATGTATGATAAATTAGTTTTGTTTGTGGATGAAATGAAAAATATCGGTAGTAGTTTAGCTAAGGCACAAGACTCATACGACACAGCTATGAATAGGTTAAGCTCAGGCAGAGGAAATGTAATTAAAAGAGCACAAAAGATGAAAGAGTTGGGCTTAAAGCCAAAAAAAGAACTTTCTTTGACTTCTAGCGATGATTAGTGTGTAGGGTGGAGAGAGTGAAGTTGTACATAACGTTTAGATAAGGCTTCCATTCTGCTTGAAACAAGAAAGGCTACTGGCAGCGTTGCAAGGAAGGCAAATACAACATTGATATTTGTAAGATAACAAAGAAGACTAAAGGCAATTATAGGAATAAAAACGAAAAACAAACCAATGATAAACTTGATTTTTAATTTAATGGCAGTTTCAAATTTTGAGTGTAAACCTATAACACAGCCAAGAGGATTTTCTTGAAAATTTTGTAGTTCTTTTTCTAGATTCACTTCTTGATGTTGGTTTTTATATTGTATTTGTGTTGTGTCAAAAACGTTTTTTATTCTGTCACACAAAAAATTGTCAGTCGTATCTAGGAACTGTTTTAAAATATTTTTCATTTTATTTCCTTATTTGAATGATAAAATTATAACATAATTCTTTTTTGGATATGATAACAGAGGTGTAACAAAGATATAATAAAAGGTAATGAATGAAGATACAAACACGATATAATTATGAAAAAACTTGGACGCTAACCACTGAGGATGAGTTGCATAAAATTATTGCACAAGAGGTTGGGGATGCGGATACAAAGGGAACACTGCTCTATATAAAAGAAGCCATTAAAAATGGTAAAGAGTTACGTGTCGGTTCGTGTAAATTTAGAATGAATAAATAAACTGCCATAAAGGAAATATATGTTTTTATACCCAGATATTGCTAAACTATTACTGCGTTTGACACTTGGAAGTTTGATACTTTTTCATGGAGTGCATAAATTGATCCATGGTATAAGTGGTGTTGAGAGCTTAACTATAGGCGTAGGCTTGCCCTCTTTTTTTGCGTATGGTGTTTATGTTGGAGAGTTGATTGCTCCTATCTTTGTTATCTTAGGTCTCTATGCTAGATTTGCTTCAGGGATCATTGCAATCAATATGCTAATGGCAATATATTTAGCGTATGGATTTTCTTTGACATTGTCAAAATATGGTGGATTAGCGTGGGAGACACCTTTAGTATTTTTAGTGATGAGTCTTTTAGTTGTACTTTTGGGGAGTGGTAGGTATGCTGTAAATCATAAATAAACAAGGTGTATGAAAACCTTGTCTTTAAAATTTATGGGTGTCTTACTTTAAGAGTAGAATTTAAACTCCATCCTATTGCAAGCATACAAACTATAACACCAAAAGCAGGCAGGATTTCATAAGCATTTAAAAGGTAAACAAGCCAAAGCAAAATAGCGCCAAGTGGTGTAGGAACTCCAGTAAAGTAGTTTTCAACTTCTCCAGCATCTGCGTGAAGATTAAAATGTATCAAACGACGAAGACCTGAAATGACATAATAGATAGATACAACTGCCGCTACAAAAAGAGTAAAGCCATGAAGCTCTGGTGCATAAGAAGCTTGAAATATTAAAAATACAGGCACAAGAACAAAGCTTAAAAAGTCCGCAAAACTGTCAAGTTGAATTCCAAACTCATTTGATAGTTTATATTTTCTAGCAATTTTTCCATCAAAAATATCAAAAGCACCACCAATCCATGCCAAAATTATTGCTAAAATAAAATTATTTTGTGTAATAAAGTAGGTAGCCATGAGTCCGGCAGTAATGTTCACAAATGTAAAAAGATTTGCGAGATTAAAGTGAGAAGAGGGTGTCCATAAAAATTTCATCAATATGACCTTATGGGCACCTCTAAAAACCCTAGCATATCTCAGATATACTAGGGTTTTTAGAGGTGCCCTTATGTAAAATATATAAAATTATAGCAAAATCAGATTAAATAAAATCAGCTTCTTATTAATATTCATTATTGATATTATTAAGGAGAGTATAAGTTGATATAGATTATCATTCACATAATTAATTTTAAAGAGAAGATAAGAATAAAAGTATGAAGTTCGTTCTTGTATTGCTACTGTTTTGTAGTTCTATTACTTATGCAGTTGATGAGAGCAATAGAGAACTAGAACACTCTGTGAGAGATAGTATTGGGAAGGTGACACAGCCAGAACAAAAAGATGTTTAAAAAAGGGAAAGTCACAGGTAATATAAGAGGTATATACTCAGTTTTTTCAAATGATGTACATTATTTAACAGGAGAGGGAGATAAGCATAATCCAGATCTTTCTAGCTCTCAAGGTGCTAATCATCAACTGAGTGAAGCTTATGTTAATTACAAAAATAAAGGATTAAACCTCCGCGTTGGTCGTCAAATAATTGATACTCCATTAGTTGATAGTGATGATATACGTATGACTCCTAATACCTTTGATGCCTATAGTGTAGTATATGAAAGGGATAAATTTTCATTTATAGCGGCACATGTAAATGCTTGGCAAGGCTATGATGCAGGTTTAGAAAATGGCTGGGTAAACACTGGTAAAGATGGTGTAAATTTTGGAGGTCTTAGTTATTCAAACGCAGCTGTAGATGTAAGTGCTTGGTATTATAATATTTCAAATGCTTCTGCTTCAGATATCATAAAAGGTGCAGATCAAAATGGAAATAATAGCTTTTATGCAGACATAAGTGGACATTTTGACGTATCAGATGAATTGTTTGTGCATGTTAACTTGCAGTATCTCAAGCAAAATGAGCTTGATGGTAGTAATGTAAAAGCAAATATTTATGGTAGTATGGCACAGGTTGTTTATGGTGATTTTAGTGTAGGCCTAGCTTATAACAAATCAATCAAGCAAAAAGGAAAACATAGTTTTAGTGGCTATGGTGGTGGTACCCTCTACACAAGTATGGATACCATGATACTAGATGAAATAACAGAAGATAGAGATGCTCAAGCTATAGTAATTAGTTTAAGATACACTTTATACGATGTGAATTTTCTTTATGCTTATGGGAATTTTGATGGGAAAGCAAATAGCTTAAAAGTAAAAGAACACATTGTAGCTCAAAATATTGGTCTAGAATATACTACTCAAAATGAATTAACATTGGCTGTAGTGTATGTAATTCATGATAATAAAGAAGATTCAAAAAGTACATTTTATAATGACAATAACTTTAGAATCTTAGCTTCATACAATTTTTAAAATAAAGAGTAAAAAATGAAAAAATTATTAGATTGTAACAAAGGTGAAGAAGTCAAGGTTGTAAAACTTAATGCAGAGTATGATTTAAAACAACGCTTTATATCATTTGGCATTATGAAAAATGCAAAAATAAAAGTTTTAGAACAGGCACCTAGAAAAAAAACCATTGAGATTAAAGTAGGAAAGATGCGTATTGCTCTACGAGCAGAAGAGGCACAAATGATTGAGGTTGAAGAAGTATGATAACAGAAAAAAAAGTTTGTCCAATTACAGAAAATCATATCAAAGTTGCTTTAGTGGGGCAACCCAATGTTGGAAAAAGTATGCTGATAAATTCAGTTTCAAATGCACACTTGCATGTTGGAAATTTTTCTGGTGTTACGGTTGATAAAACAGAAGTTTTGTTTGACTATAAAGATTACCATTTTACGGTTGTCGATTTACCTGGAACGTATGCTTTTACTGAGTATACTATAGAAGAGAGGGTAACACATAACTATCTTTGTGCTGAAGATTATGACATTATTATTAATGTCGTAGACTCTACAAACTTAGAGAAAAATCTGCAACTGACAGCTGAACTTTTAACAATGAGTAAAAAAATTGTTATTGCTTTAAATATGAGTGATGAAGCACAAAAAGAGGGAATAGAACTAGATGCAGAGTATATTTCTGAGCTTTTAAATGTTCCTTGTGTGAAAGTTTCTGCAGCTGAAAAAACGGGAATAGAAGAGTTGATAGATACTGTACTTGAAGTATACGAAAGACCTAAAAGAGATCCTAAACTTGTTTTTAGTGAAGCGGTTGAGGAAGAGATAACAAATATTGTTTCTTATCTTGAAAAACACAAATATAAAGCAGTTAATAGTTATAGAAACATAGCGATTAATCTACTCAAAGAAAATAAAAAAACATATGCAAAACTCCATGATGATCCAATATGGATAGAGTTACAGCCAATTTTAATAGAAGCCTCCAAACATATTGAAATTCATCATGATACGGATGATATCAAAGAAGCATTTGCAGAAGAGTATGCTTCTTTTAATAGAGGTATAGTAACAGAAGTTGTGAAGAAAAAAACAGAGCTAAAAGAGATTAAAACGATGACTGAAAAGATAGATAATATCTTAATTCATCCCATTTTTGGTATTCCTATTTTCTTGTTTTTAATGTGGGGATTATTTCAGCTTACTTTTGTTCTTGGTGCCGTTCCTATGGACTGGATCGATGCATTTTTTGGATGGATGGGTGATGCTGTTGGTGCCACTATAACTAATGATGAAGTCCGTTCCTTAGTTGTAGATGGACTTATCTCTGGGGTTGGTGCTGTTATCCTTTTTGTTCCAAATATCATTATCCTTTTTATAGGGATTGCACTTTTAGAGAGTACTGGTTATATGTCACGAGTTGCTTTTTTACTTGATGGATTTTTTCATAAATTTGGCTTGCATGGACAGAGCTTTATCCCCCTTGTAACTGGTTTTGGATGTTCTATTCCTGCGTATATGAGTGCGAGAATATTAAAAAATGACAGAGATAGACTTTTAACTCTCTTTATTATCAGTTTTATGTCTTGTGGGGCAAGACTTCCAGTCTATGTTTTGTTTGCAGGCGCATTTTTTAGTGAGTCAATCGCTGGAAATGTACTTTTTATTATCTATATCTCAGGCGCAGTTTTGGGACTAATTGCAGCAAAAATTTTGAAGATGACTGCGTTTAAAGGGGCGGATGAACCTTTTGTTATGGAGATGCCGAAGTATCGTCTTCCTTCTGTGAAGCTTGTATGGCATACGGTACTTTCTAAAACATTAATGTATTTGAAAAAAGCGGGTACATTTATCGCTGGAGCAACGATTCTTATCTGGTTTTTAAGTAATTATCCTCACAACGTAGAGCTTGAAAAAGAGTATGCACAAAAGATAGAAAAAGCACAAACAGATAAGGAAAAAATTGTTTTACAAAATAAACTTGCAGGGATGAATCTTGAAGATAGTTACTTAGGGAGAATTGGACAATTTTCAGAACCTGTATTTGAGCCGCTTGGGCTTGATTGGAAAATGGCAGTGGCACTTGAAGCAGGTATTGCAGCTAAAGAGGTCATAGTTTCTACTTTAGGTGTACTCTATTCACTAGGGGAAAGTGTAGATGAATCAAATACTTCACTCAGAGATGCCATAAGTAAAAATATCTCTTTTGCTTCAGCAGTTGCATTTATTATTATCATTATTGTCTATTTACCTTGTTTTGCTGCCTCTATAGTTTTTACACGTGAAGCAGGAGGAATAAAATATTTCTTTTATCTTTTAGCTTTTACATCACTAGCTGCATATGGTTTGGCATTTTTGGGCTATCATCTTGCATTAGCCTTTAGTTATTAACTCATTATTAGGTTCTCTTTGTTAAAATAAATTATGCAAAAAATATTAATGATTGAAGATGACTTGGAATTAGCAGAGATACTCACTGAGTATCTCCAACAGTTTGAGTTTGAGGTTATCACAGAAGATGACCCTTTTAAAGCAGTAAGTATATTGAAATTAGAGCCATTTGATCTGGTGATTTTAGATTTGACACTTCCGGGTATGGATGGTCTTGAGGTGTGCGAAGCCATACGTGAACGCCAGGATATTCCTATTATTATCTCAAGTGCGAGAAGTGATGTTACAGATAAGATAAAAGCCCTTGAACTTGGTGCAGATGATTATCTTCCTAAGCCTTACGATCCACGTGAACTTGAGGCACGTATTCACTCCGTTTTACGTCGTTATGAGGCTAAAAGTGAAGAAAAAGCTGAAAATAAAAGTGATTTTAGGTGCGATAAAGAGACGATGGTTATCAGCTATAAGGGACGCAATATTGATCTTACAAACGCAGAGTTTGGAATACTTTCTTATATGATAAGTAAACAAGGACTTGTTGTGTCACGTGAAGATTTGATACATAATGTAAATGCGATCAATGAAGACTCTTCTAACAAAAGTATTGATGTAATGGTAGGACGTATTAGAAATAAACTTGGTGATAAGTCCCTTATTGAGTCAGTACGTGGTGTAGGATATAAACTTTTAAAATAATGAAAAAACATGCTGTTTTAATTACAATTCTCTTTGCGCTTACGGTTTCACTTGTGAGTGTAAGTGTGATTTTTTGGGAGTTTTATAAGCTCAATAAGCAGCAGTATATTAACCATATTTTTACAAAATACTCCGTTATTACACAAATTTATAGAGAACATCAACAGCGTATGAGTTCAAAAATTATGCTGGAAGCCAATCTGGCGGTCTATAATCTTGAAGTTTTAAATAATGATGAAAACAGCTCCAAAGAAATTCTCCATTTAGGAAAAATATTAAAACGAGAAGGTTTTAAAAGTTTTAATACAGCCCTGATGATTAATAATAAAGGGATGTATACGAAAAATATTATTAGTAATCTTCGTGCAACAATGCTTGAGTATAAAGAAGGTATTTATTTTGAGATTGAAACACCAAGTGGTAACATTCTGATTCATGATAATGAATTAAAACCCTACAGTTATCTTAGTATTTTGTATGCTTATGCAACAACTTTTGCCATAATCTGCTTCTCCTTTATATTAGTTTTACGTAAACTTAGTCCTCTTATTCGCTTACGTAAAAAGATAGCCTTATATAGTCAAGGAAATATGGATATATCTTTTAAAACAAACAGTGAAGATGAAATTGCTGCTGTTTCAAATGAGATGGAGAGAGCAAGACAGAGAATAAATACTGTCCTAGAGTCAAGAACCCTCTTTTTAAGAAATCTTATGCACGAACTGAAAACTCCAATTGCTAAGGGTACTATTGCGACACAGATGCTTGATTCTCCAAAACAGTGTAAGCGATTTAGTTCTATTTTTCATAGACTGGAATCTTTAGTGACTGAATTTGCAATGATTGAAGAGGTGACAAGTCTGGATGATAAGCGAGATTTTAGTGATTATAGACTTGTAGATATTATTGATGGGGCTATTGATATGGCGATGGTTGAGAGAGAACAGGTGAGCGTAGAACTTAGTGGTGAGCAAAAGTTACATGTGAACTATCGTCTTTATACAACAGCGATAAAAAATATGATAGATAACGCTATGAAGTACTCTCCAGATAAGTTTATTCGAATATTTGTCAATGATAGAGGAGAATTGTGTTTTGAGAATAAAGGTGAAAAACTTGCGCACCCCTTACATTACTACATAGAACCATTTACTAAAGACAATCCTTCTAAAAATAGTTTTGGATTAGGGCTGTATCTTGTAGACTCTATTTTAAAAGCACACGGGCAAGTCCTTGCTTATGAATATGAAGATGGAGTCAATCGCTTTATATTTGCATAAGTTTAAGTCTGTACACTTTTGTGATGAATAAAACTCTTTATCTTTTACTGATAGCAGGATTAGCTTTTGCTTCTTTTACTATAGGCTGGATAAGCCGTACAGTTTCCATACCCGAGCCAGCACTTCCTCCTCTTACCCCCACAAAAAAGATTTCTGCATTTGAACAGATAATGAAAGAAAAGCAGTTAAAAGTGGTTTTTTTGAATGCTCCTTCTACTTATATGATAGGAGTTGATGGACCTCAAGGATTTGAGTATGACTTGTTAAAATCTTATGCAAAGTATTTAGACGTTAGGCTCAATGTTATTACAGCGCACACTGTAGCAGAAGCTTTAGAGTTGAGTAAACGCAGTGATATTCATATAACTTCAGCATCTTTGACTAAAACGCCACAAAGAGAAAAAAAATACAATTTTGGACCATCATATTTTGAAGTGCAAGAACAAGTTATTTGTAGCAGGGACATGCTCTTATCATCTAAGTTTCCAAGAGATGTTGAAGCTTTAAGCGGGTTAAATATAGTTGTTGGAGCAGATACGAGTTATATTGAGACTCTTCACGCTTTACAAAAAGATGGATACGACATAAATGTAACAACAAGTAAAGAATATTCGACCGAAGACTTGCTAGAGCAGGTCGCAGCACATGATATTGACTGTACTGTTGCAGACTCAAACATATACTCTCTCAATCTAAGGTACATACCAGATATAGCCATGGCGTTTTCTATTAGTAAGCGTGAACAGTTGGCATGGATACTACCAAAAAATGCCAGTAAGCTTGAGTCTGATATGTATAAATGGCTTAATGATTACAATCAAAAAGGCTTGATGACACAACTTAAAGATCATTATTATAGTTATATACTTTTTTCTGATTATTACAATACAAGAATGTTTTATAAACGTATTAAAAGCAGGTTGCATAAATATCAAAAGTATTTTGAGCAAGCTGCACAAAAATATGAAATTCCTTGGACACTCTTAGCAGCCTTATCATACCAAGAATCACACTGGAATCCACGAGCTAAAAGTTTTACCGGAGTACGTGGTTTAATGATGCTTACAAAAAAAACAGCAAAGATGCTTGGAGTGAAAAATCGTTTAAATCCAAAAGAGAGTATAAAAGGGGGAACAAGACATCTCAAGCAAATGCTAAAAATTGTACCCCCAGAGATTAAAGGTGAGAATAGACTTAAATTTGCTCTTGCTGCTTACAACATAGGTTTTGGTCATATTAAAGATGCACGGAAGTTAGCTAAGAAGCTGGGGTTAAATGAAAATGTATGGAGTGATTTAAAGATTGTTCTACCATTACTTTCTCAAAAAAAGTATTATAGAAACTTAAAATATGGCTATGCAAGGGGTGCAGAGCCTGTTAAATATGTGGAGTATATTTATAACTATAAAGATATCTTGGAAAATAAAAGCGAAGAGTTAGTGACTCCCTAATTCGCTTAAAAAAGTTTCCATATCATACTTTGTTCGGTATTCAGGTGTCATAATGTGGATGAGTATATCGCCTAAATCCACTACAACCCAGTCTCCACTTTCATCTACATTATTAAAATGTTCATCAGGTTTTAACTCATTTTTTAAGTGGTCAAGTAAGGCAGTTGTATGCTTTTGCCCAAGTGAAGAAGCAATAATGGCATAATCTACGATGTAGTTTTTTCCATTTAAGTCAAAAACTTCAATAGCCTCAGCTTTATTTTTATCTAGTGTGTCCGTTATTCTTTGTATTCTGTTGTTCATTATGTTCCTTGTAATAATTTGCTATTTGAGAAGCAACTTTTTTTGGTAGTTTTGTTCTGTCAACTTTTTGTCTTAAACCTGATGAAGAGATATCTACGCAAATATTTAGCGTAAGATACTCTTTTGGCACTTTTATATCATCTCTTGTTGCAATGATAAAGGTCACTTCCTTTTGTAAGGCATCAAATCTATACCACTGATGTAGTGATGCTAGGTTGTCAGCACCTATAACAAGATAGATTTTGTCATACTCTTTTTTCAATGCGCTAACCGTATCGATAGTAGGAATTTTATCCTTTTGGTCTACTTCAAAAGAGCTTACTTCAACTTTGTCATCATCTGCAAAAATTTCTTTTAGCCATTTCAAACGCAGTGCAGCAGGTGCGACAAAATTTGTCTTAAAAGGATTTAAAAATGTTGGCATAACAATGACTTTATCAATAAAAGGCAAAGTTTTTAAAGCTTTTACAATCTCTATATGACCGCGATGAGGAGGGTCAAAAGAACCTCCATAAAGTGCTACTCTTCTCATTTAATACGAATTATAACTAATTTTGGGTAAAATAACCGAATTAAATTTTATATAGGATATATAATGGCACTTAAAATAGCAATTAATGGTTTTGGTAGAATTGGTCGTTGTGTAGCTCGCATTGCTGCTCTAAGAGATGATGTTGAACTTGTTGCAATAAATGACACTGCAAGTATGGATATGATGATGTATCTCTTAAAAAATGATTCTGTACATGGAACATTTAAGAGTGAAATAGTGCAAGTTGATGAAAACAACATTGCTATTGATGGACAAAAAATCAAAGTTTTTTCGGATAGAGATCCTAAAAATCTAAAATTTGCTGATTGTGGTGCAGATATGGTTCTTGAATGTACAGGTGTCTTTTTAACACAAGAGTCTGCTCAAGTTCATATTGATAATGGTGTAGAAAAAGTTTTATTTTCAGCTCCAGCAAAAGATAAAGCTACACCAACATTTGTAATGGGTGTAAATGAAGAAAAATATGATGGGCAAAAAATTGTATCTAATGCTTCATGTACTACAAACTGTTTAGGTCCTGTCGCACGTGTTTTAGATGATGCATTTGGCATAGAAAAAGGTCTTATGACTACTATCCATTCATACACAAATGATCAAAATATCTTAGATGTTAAACATAATAAAGATAAACGTCGTGCTCGTGCAGGTGCTATCAACATGATCCCTACAACAACTGGAGCAGCAAAAGCAATCAGTCTTGTAATGCCTCAACTTGAAGGTAAACTTCATGGTCAGTCAGTACGTGTACCAACTCCTGATGTTTCTATGGTTGATTTAAATGTTGTTGTTTCTAAAAATACGACAAAAGAAGAAGTGACTGCGGTTTTTAATGAAGTTGCTAACAATAGACTAAAAGGCTTACTCCTTATGGATAAAGAGATGAGAGTTTCTCAAGACTTTGTAGGATGTGAATATAGTTCAATTGTTGCTGAAGATTTAACGCAGGTTATAGGTGGTAATATGATTAAAGTTATGGCTTGGTATGACAATGAGTGGGGTTACTCTTCAAGACTTATTGATATGGCAATACACATTAGTAAATAGTTAAGTAAACGAAAATAAAAAAGCATAAGGATATTGATGGAATTATTAAGTATTAAAAAGTTAGATTTAGCGGGTCAAAAAGTTTTTATTAGATGTGATTTTAATGTACCGATGGATGAATTTGGAAATATTTCTGATGACCGTCGTATCCGCTCTGCAGTGGCGACTATTAACTATTGTTTGGATGCGGATTGTGCTGTTATATTAGCTTCACATTTAGGTCGTCCTAAAGGGGAAGTTTTACAAAAGTATTCCCTTGCTCCAGTAGCACGTCGCTTGCAACAACTTCTTAAGCGTGATGTTATACTTGCTAATGATGTAGTGGGTGAAGATGCGATGCAAAAATCTAATAATTTAGAGAAGCATCAAGTTCTTTTACTTGAAAATCTTCGTTTTGAAAAAGGTGAAACAGCAAATGATCCTGAGCTTGCAAAAAAACTTGCATCAATGGCTGATTTTTATATAAATGATGCTTTTGGAGTAAGTCATCGAGCGCATTCTTCAGTCGAAGGTATCACACACTATTTTGACAATGAACACAAAGCAGCTGGATTTTTGCTTGAGAGAGAGATAAACTTTTTTGGTAAACTTATTAATAATCCTGTACGTCCTTTTGCTGCAATTGTTGGTGGAAGTAAAGTCTCCGGTAAACTTGAAGCTTTAGTGAACTTGCTTCCAAAAGTGGATAAAGTTTTTATTGGTGGTGGAATGGCGTTTACTTTCTTAAAACAAATGGGCTACAACATTGGAGCATCTTTGGTTGAAGATGATTTACTTGATGAAGCACAAAGTATTATGGATGAAGCAAAAAAACTGGGAGTAAAGTTTTATCTTCCTGTAGATGTAGTTGCTGCTGAAAAGTTTTCTGAAGATGCAGTAAGTAAAATCGTTACAGCGCAAGAGATCCCTGATAGTTGGATGGGACTAGACATTGGGCCAGCAACTGTTAGACTCTATCGTGAGGGCTTAAATGATGTTCAAACTGTTCTATGGAATGGACCGATGGGTGTTTATGAGATGGAAAAATTTGCACGAGGGAGTTCAAAAATAGCACACTTTGTAGCAGACAGTTATGCAACAACTGTTGTTGGTGGTGGTGATACAGCAGATTTGGTGCAAAGAATTGGTGTTGATGATGAGATGAGTTTTATCTCAACTGGTGGTGGTGCCTCTCTTGAACTTTTAGAAGGTAAAGTGCTTCCTGGTGTGAGACCTTTAATGATTGAAAAAGTAAAAGAAGAGAACTAAAGATGATTATTGCAGCTAATTTAAAAACTAATATGACAAGAAGCAAGACTATTATATATATAAAAGAAGTAGATAGTTTTGCACAAACAACTTCTCAGGATGTTTTCGTTTTTCCTGCAATGAGTTCACTTGATGATTTTCACACTACAAAAACTGTAGTCGGGGCACAAAATGCCTATCCGACTGTAAATGGTGCTTTCACAGGTGAAATAGGATTAGAGCATTTAGAAGAATTTAATCTCAAGACAATTTTAATAGGTCATAGTGAACGTCGTCATATTTTAGGTGAAACACAAGAGTTTATAGTAGATAAGTTTAATTTCTTTAAAGAGAAAGGATTTAAAATTATTTATTGTATTGGCGAGCCACTTGAGATAAGAGAAGCAGGCAATGAGACAATGATGCAGTATATCTCTGCACAGTATGAAGGGATAGATACAAAGTATGAAAACCTTATAATTGCTTATGAACCTGTATGGGCTATAGGTACGGGACGTATGCCTACATTAGAAGATATTCAAAATATTCATACACAACTGAAGAAAAAATCTCCTGCTCCTTTACTTTATGGTGGAAGCGTAAAAGTCAACAATACAAAAGATATCCTAAATATTGAAAATGTTGATGGTATTTTAGTAGGGAGTGCTGCACTCAATGCAGATGATTTTTCGACTATGATACAAATAGCACAAGAGATAGAAAATAAGAAATAAAACTCATTTGAGATACTATTGATTCGCTATTTGGAGTAATTAAGTGAATATTTACAATAATTATGTTAAAAAAAGTTTTATAATTTGTTTCATAATAGAATTATAGTTGATAAATATATGAATTATTTAGATTTAAGTGATTGTTAAGATTACCTTGTGTTATACTATAGGCGAAATTTGAAACAAACTAAGGAGAATATATGAAATTAACAAAAATGAGTTTAGTGGCAGCATTACTAATAGGTTCAAGCGCTTTTGCACTTGATAATGTAAAAATGAGTGGTGATGCTAATTTAGTTTATGAAACAATGGATGGTGCGTCGGGATATGATGCTATCGCGGGTAAAGACGGTGAACTTTTTTCAAAAGATTCAAGTGCTGCTGATATTGCTGTAAACTTAAATGTTACAGCAGATGTACTAAAAAATGATTTAGTATCTATCAGTGTTGGTGCTGGCTATACAGTGCTTACTACTTTAGGTTTAGAAAATAACTTTGTAAGTAATGTATGGGGTGGTGCGCATACTGCTACTACACCTACTGGTGGACAATATGGTTCTGCTTTAGGTGGAGCACAAGTAAATACTGCATCATGGTTCAATGAAGCGTGGGTAGCTGCAACTTCAGGAAAAACAACTGCAAAACTTGGTCGTATGGTTCTTGATACTCCTCTTGCATTTACTGAGACATGGACAATCGAGCAAAATACTTTTGATGCGGCAGT
>NZ_JALSKT010000066.1 GCF_026988655.1 Sulfurimonas sp.
TCAATGAAGCGTGGGTAGCTGCAACTTCAGGAAAAACAACTGCAAAACTTGGTCGTATGGTTCTTGATACTCCTCTTGCATTTACTGAGACATGGACAATCGAGCAAAATACTTTTGATGCGGCAGTACTAATCAACCAAGATATTCCAGATACAACTTTAGTTGGTGCTTATATTGGTAATGGAAATGGTACTGAAGCTTTTGGAGACAATGGTGCAGCACAAAGTAATGTTACAACTCATGGTTTAGCAGCAGCTGGCGTTGTGAATGCAAATGGTGATTTTTCAACATATGGTACAAATGGAGCATATGCAGCAGGTATTATTAATAACTCTTGGAAACCACTTGCTGTTCAAGCATGGTACTATGATGTTGTTAAATTGGCACAAGCATATTGGTTGCAAGCTGATTTAGATGCATCTACTTTAGGTGTTGATGGTTTAATCGCTGGTGCTCAATATTCAGGTGTTACTGCAGCTGGTAATGGCGCAAAAGAAGATAATGTTTATGCATTAATGTTAGGTTATGGTATGAAAGATATGTTTACTGCAAAAGTGGCATATTCACAAACAAATAAGGATGGTACTCTTGGTGCTGCAGGTTTTAATACTGCAACAGCAACTGGTACAGCTCAGTCTAAACTATATACTGAAGCATGGTGGAACTATGGTTATGTAACTGCGGCAGATACGCAAGCTTACAATGTAACATTAGAAGCTCCAGTAGAAGATGTTGCTGATTTTGGATTCTATTTTACTTATGCTGATCAAGCAAAAGCAACTGGTTCTAATGATGTAACAGAATACACTGTAACTGCAAGCAGATCTTTTGGTGCCTTAGATGCAACTGTTGCATTGATTAACTACCAAACTGGTAAAGTAGCTGGTGTTCAACCAGATGCTGTTAATCTAGTTCAAGTTTACGCTACACTAAACTTCTAGTAGTAAACTCTTACTAAACTCGAAGTAGACTTATCCCTTTTGGGATAAGTTTTTTAACTCTTTTTATTTTATGTTATAATCTTTCATGATTACTTTCTTTAACAAATCTTTTTACATCTTTTTTATGCTTTTTTTGATATCACTTATATCTTTTTTAGCGATTCATGCAGCACCCAACAGCTTTTTTTCAGCAGGTGGACTCAATCCAAATATGACACCCGAGGCGATAGAAAAACTCAAAGCTGTCTACGGACTCGATAAGCCTCTTTTTGCCCAATATTTCGACTGGATATATAATATTTTGACACTAAATTTTGGTATTTCATTTGTTAGTGGTCAGGATGTTAGTAGCGAAATTTTACAGCGACTCCCCGTGACACTTACTATGAATCTTATTGCTCTTATTTTTGTTTTTGTTTTTTCTCTGTATTTAGGTATAAAAGCTGCGTTTAGCTATGAGACTAAAAGCGATTATTTTATCCGTCAGTTATCTTTACTCTCTTTTTCTATGCCTTCTTTTTATCTTGCACTCTTATTTATTATCTTTTTCTCAATCGAACTTGAATGGTTCCCCATAGCAGGTCTTCATAGTATAGAAGCAAAAGATGGCTTTGCCAATATTTTAGATATGGTATGGCATTTGAGTATGCCTATTGCTGTGATGATGTTTACAGGCTTAGGGAGTATGATAATCTACATCCGTTCTCTTACTTTAGAGATACTTAAGAGTGACTACTACTATTTTGCGCTATCACGGGGATTGAGTGAAGGAAAACTTTTGCGTTATTATGTATTACCAAATTTAATGCCACCTATCATTACTCTTTTAGGTCTCTCTCTGCCAGGGCTTATAGGTGGGAGTGTTATTTTAGAGTCAATTTTTGGTATTGAAGGAATGGGACAGTTGTTTTATATGAGTGCGTTAAGTCGTGATTATCCCATAATTATGGGGATTTTGATGATTACAGCGTTTTTAACGCTGTTTGGAAATATGCTGGCTGATTTGATACTTTTAAGACTCAACCCTTATATCACTAGAACGTAAGTGCCAGACCTGACACTTAGTAAGCTATATAAAAGTGTTAAAGTAACTCGGCTTAACTAAAGAGTGCTTCTAGTGCATCAACACTATCTTTTTTCTCTTCTATTTCGCCATCTTCATTTGTTACAGCATCAGTCTCTAGAAGTTCTATCTGCATACCAGTAAGCATAGAAGCAAGGCGGATGTTTATACCGCTTTTTCCAATTGCTTTTGATTTTTGATCAATTGGAAGGGTGATAATAGCTTTTTCATTCTCACCCTCTTCATTTTTAACAATTTCAACATGAGAAATAATTGCTGGACTCATAGTACGAGATACAAAAAGCTCCGGAATAGTTGTATACTCAATACAGTCTATATTTTCACCGATAAGTTCTTGGCTTACTGCGTTTATACGAACACCTTTGATCCCAACTGTAGCACCTACCGCATCGACTTGAGGATGTGTACTTAAAAGTGCTATTTTTGCTCGCTCTCCAGGAATACGTGCTGATTTTTCGATGATAACAGAACCTTCAGCAATTTCTGGAACTTCAAGTTCTAAAAGTGCTTCTAAAAATTTAGGACTTGTTCGAGAGAGTTCAATTTGCATACCATTTTCTTTGTCCATGTTTACACGACGAACAACAGCTTTGATGTGGTCTCCAACTTGAAACAATTCACCTTTGATACGACTTTTCATAGGAAGAACAGCACGAATTTCATCTACTTCAATATATGTGTTGTTCTTGGAATCAACACGAGTAACGCGTCCACTTACAAGTGTGCCTACTTTTGATTTGTATTTGTTGAAAATTTCATCTTCAACAAGTCTTTGAATATGGTACTCTATTTCACGATGAAGTTGGGAGGCGGCAGTTCGTCCATAATCTTCTAAGTCGTGATCTATTTGAAGTTGATCTCCAAGTTCTACTTGATCGTCATATTCTCTTGCTTCTGTGATTGAGATAAATTCTGGTGCTCTTTGTTCATCTTGAAGTTTTTCGTCATTATCAGCAACGACTGTAATAGTCTGTACAAGACTTAAATTTTTTGTATTTTCATCAATTTGTGCTTCGTAAGCAAAATTTGGATTAATAACTCTTTTTGCCGTTTGAACAAAAGCAGTTTTTAGCGCTTCCATTACCTTTTCTGGTTGTAAACCTTTTTCGTGTGCAATTGCTTCGGCAATGTCTAATATTTTTTCCATAGTGAATAGTATCCTTATAGTATGATCAAGAAATCTAACAATGATAATGATTTTTGGGATTTCTTAATGAAGTTTGATATTATACTAAAATTGTGCTAAAAACATCTTTAACCAAAGATTTAGTAGATTTTAAGTATAATCCAAAACTTTTAGCAAAGAAAAAGCCATAAAATGGCGTGGGCTTCCTGCCGAAGGAAACCAAGTGTTAACGTAGTCAAAGGAATTACTTCCTTTGGCGTGTAAAAGGGAATAAAAAAGGTTCCCTTAAATTTATAAAATAAATTAAAGGATAAGTAATGGATTTGAAATTTGCAAGAACAGATTTAGAGGCAAAACCTAAAAAAGTTGACTTGGAGAAGCTAGATGCGGAAGTGGCAAAAAACGATAGTATAATTTTTTATTTTGATAGAGAAAATTCTCACAAAGATTTACTAGCACTTCAAGATCACTATGAAGCAATGGGAAAAAGTTTTTATATGAGCGAAGTGAAGTATGGTTTGTCAGATAATGACTATATGTACCAAGTTCACATAATGAGCTAAAGAGCATAAATGAGTAAAAAACTATTTATTGAAACATTAGGTTGTGCTATGAATACTCGAGATTCCGAGCATATGATTGCGCAGCTTCATGAAAAAGAGGGCTATACAACAACTCAAAACATAGAAGATGCTGACCTGATTTTGATAAATACATGTTCTGTAAGAGAGCGCCCTGTACATAAACTTTTTTCAGAATTAGGTGGATTTAACAAGAAAAAGAAACCATCTGCTAAGATTGGTGTTTGTGGCTGTACAGCTTCACATCTTGGCGAAGAGATTATCAAAAAAGCACCCTATGTTAACTTTGTTTTGGGCGCTAGAAATGTTTCAAAAATCAGTGAAGTTTTACACAAAGATAAAGCGGTTGAGATAGATATTAATTATGATGAGAGTGAGTTCGCATTTGATGATTTTCGTACATCACCATATAAAGCTTTTATCAATATCTCCATAGGGTGTGATAAAAAATGTACTTTTTGTATCGTTCCAAAAACACGTGGTGATGAGATATCTATTCCAGATGAATTGATTGTCAATGAAGCAAAACGTGCTGCTAAAAATGGAGCAAAAGAGATATTTTTGCTTGGTCAAAATGTGAACAATTATGGTCGCCGTTTCTCTTCAAGTGAACATGAAAAAGTTAATTTTACTGAACTCTTACGTAGGCTCTCTAAGATTGAGGGAATTGAACGTATTCGTTTTACTTCGCCGCATCCTTTTCATATGGATGATGAGTTTATAGAAGAGTTTGCTCATAATCCAAAGATATGTAAGTCTATGCATATGCCACTGCAAAGTGGTTCGACAAAAGTCCTTAAGGACATGAAACGTGGCTACACAAAAGAGTGGTTTTTAAATCGTGTAGAAAAATTACGTAGCGTATGTCCTGAAGTGAGTATCTCAACAGATATTATTGTAGCATTCCCAGGTGAAAGTGATGAAGATTTTTCAGATACAATAGATGTAGTAAACAAAGTAAAATTTGATCAAATTTTTTCTTTTAAATACTCTCCTCGTCCTGAAACAGAGGCTGAACACTTTACAAATAGTGTTGATGATGCCGTAGCATCCGAGCGCCTAAGTTACCTACAAAGTTCACACAATGAACTTCTTGATGCAATACGAGTGAAATATCTAGGACAAACTTTTAGAGTCTATTTTGAAGCATTAAATAAAGATAATTTTGTCTCAGGACGAAGTGATACAAACTTAGTCATCAAAGTCAAAGGCTCGGAAGAACTTTTAGGTCAATTTAGAGATGTGAAAATAACAAAGGTTGGTAGAGCAGTATTAACAGGGGAAATAGTTGCGTAAAAAGCTTGGTCGATCACTCGCCCTTGTATTTGTTCCTTTTATTGGCTCCTTACTTATACGATTTTTATACCTTACAAATAAAAAAGTTTTTCATGCTCCTCAAAGAATCACAGATGATCCTGTCATCTTTGCTTGCTGGCATGGAGAGCTTCTTATGCTTCCTTATCTTTATAAATATTACAGAAAAACACCACATGCTAAAGTCTTAATTTCTCCCCATTTTGATGGTAAAATTATCTCTAAAACAGTAAAATATTTTGGTTTAGATACTATTGCAGGATCATCTGATAAGAGTCCAACAAAGGTTTTGATACAGGCCATTCGTTCTTTAAAGGAAGGCTATGATATAGGAATAACCCCAGATGGACCAAAAGGACCCCGACATGAGGTTTCAAATGGTATAATAATGATGGCACAAAAAACTAAAGCAAAAATACTGTTGCTTGAGATCAAGCCGACGAAGTATTGGCAGCTAAATTCATGGGATAAGTTTATTATTCCAAAGCCTTTTGGTACTTTGCATTATTATGCCACAACTGAGCTGGATATAAGTGATATGTCAATGGAAGAAGCTCGTTCACGTATTAAAAAAGGATTGTTACATGCAAAATAAATTTTTCTTTCCATTTATCGCATTGGGATTATTGTTTACAATGCTTGTTTATTTTGTGATGCATCCTTCTTATCAAAAATCACTGCAAGCGAAGTATTATTATGAAGTAGGGGACTATAAGCAAGCATATTCTTTAGCAAATGAAGCTTTTAGTATGGATGTATATAATCGTATGGCTTCTACTGTAATGGCACAGTCAAAAACTTCTATGAAGTATCAGGAGTATATAGATCAAGCAAAATCTTACCTCAAAGAGATTAATGAAATGGCTGCAAAAGAGACCTTGAGTGATGCAGATAGAGCGCGAATCAAAATGATGAGTGAAATAGTTGTTGATTCTTTTACCAAACTTGCTCCTAGTGTGATTACAGATAAAGATTTGGTGGATGAAGCAAGAAAATATCACGATAACTTTGAGAAACTTCTTGAAAAAGTCAATAGATAAGCAGCGACTTGCATTTTTAGATTATTTGCAAGAAAGCAGAGGGTATTCAGAACTCACTGTAAAAAGTTACGATGAAACACTCAAAGAAGCTTTTCGTTTTATAGAGATACAAACCCAAGCCTCTCATACCTTATTCAACCTTATGCCTTACAGGCTGCATATTGTATCTTTAAATCCAAAAACAATAAGTAAAAAACTCAGTGCTATACGTTCATTTTGTGAGTATCTTAATACTCAGGATATGAATATAGTACTTAAATCGGATGAAAGCATAAAAGTAGCAAAAACCTTGCCAAAGCCAATTTCACATGATCATATTTTAGAAGCACTCTCTTATGCCAGTTTAGAAGAAAAACTTGTAGTAAGCATGCTGTATACTTTGGGATTTAGAATTTCTGAACTTGCTTCTTTAAGGCTTGATGATATTTCTAGCGAATGGGTACGTGTACTTGGAAAAGGAAATAAACAAAGAGATGTTCCTTTGCTCGATTCTACAAAAGAGCTACTTGATGAATATAGGGAGACTTTTCGTGTGAAAAAATTTCTTTTTGAAAAAAAAGGCGAAAAATTAAGCGAAAATAGTCTAAGATATACGATTACTAAAGTCTTTAAGCGGGTTGGCTTAAAGGTGACACCACATCAATTACGGCATTCTTATGCAACTTCATTACTCAATGGAGGAGCTCCCATAGTTGATGTAAGTGAACTTTTAGGTCATGCCTCTATGGCGACAACACAAATTTATACAAAATTAGGTAGTGCATTGAAACAGCAAAATTACAATAAAGCACATCCCTTGTGTGGTGGGGAGAAATAGTGCTAGATAAACTATTTGAAGCTTTATATTTAAAAGTATTGGTCAATATTGTGCTCAAGCATACTACAACTGTTGTTTATATTGAGCTCTGCTCTAAAAAGGGAGTTGTCAATTCCCTACATCAAGAGTTTGAGACTACGAGCTTAAACAATGAAATGTATGAATTTATCACGACGTACACGAGGGAGTCGCCATATTATTATGTATCTTTATTGGATATGTCCTCCTATCAAGGTGCTGTGCCTACGTGTTCTAAAAATCGAATTGAATATTATGCTGACTTGAGTACTTCAGAATACAAATGTTATGACGACAAATGGATGTTTTATACTTCAAAAAGTGATTTGTATGAGATTGAAGCAAAATGTGAAGATATTGGAGTGGATTATATTTTTTCACCTTTTTCTATCATCAGTACTTTTTTTGCTGATAAGATAAAAAGTAAGCTTGCTATGTATATTTTAATACAGGATAGTTTTTTATCTCTGAGCATTTTTGAAAATTCACAGCTGCTTTATGCAAACCATTTGGACATGATGAGTGAAGATGAAGTTGACGAAATATCATTGAGTGAAGATTTAGAAGATGACTTGTTAATAGATGCTGAGGATTCAATAGAACTTGATGATATAGATATCCCAGGTCATGAGAGTGAAGAAGCTGATGAACTAGATGATTTTGGTAATATTGAAGATTTGGATAAGATTGATGACATTGATGAGTTTTCAGAAAACAAAGACATAGAAGAAGAGTTATTGGACTCCAACAGTGATGTAACTCAAGCAGACGATAGTAAATTTAATGAAGATTATCAGAGATTTACACTTATTCAGTCCGCTGTTGGGAAATTTTATAAAGATGATAAGTATGAGAGTCGTTTTATAGAAAATGTTTATATCGCAGATTATGCAGGTGTGACAAGTGATTTGAAAAAGTACCTTGAGGAAGAGATGTTTTTTAATGTCTATATACGTAAGATAGACTTGGCACTTGAAGTATGTGAGCTTGCAAAAGCGGAGTTGAAATTATGATGTACAGTTATATAAAGCCAAGAAAAAAGAGCCCTTTCACACAAGAAGTGCAGTTGATTCTATCTTTTTTTGCCATAACGATTTTTATGCTTTTTAGCACGTATCTTTTTTTACTTTATAAAGATTATAATTTTACAAAAGAGCAAAAGAGTATGCAAACGCAGCAAGCTAAACTTATCGAGAGTCTTGAAGATATGAAAACCAAAATTGCTTATATTCAAAAGCAAAAAGCATTAGCTGAGAGAGTCTTCACACAAAATACGGTGCTTAAAGATTCTATCTCAAACCTCTTTGATTTGGTACCACAACGTATAACACTCTCAGAAGCGAAACTTTTGAAAAATGGCTTGATTCTTTACGGAATTACCCCAAATAAAGATGTTTATAACTTTATGCTTCAAGCACCATTGCGTTCTATCTTTCAAGAAACTTATAGTAGTTTTTACCCTACTAAAAATGGCTGGTTATACTTCGTCTCTACAAATTATATGAGTGAAGATTCTTTAGAAGTCCCAAATGAGGAAAATAGTAATGAAGATTAATATTTCTCGCCATTATATATATATGCTACTCCTATCATTTTTTCTTTTTTTATTTGTGCTTCTTTTTGCTTTTTTTGTTTTAATTCCAAATGGAAAAGAGTATAGAGAATCACGTCTAGTTCTTCAAAAAACGATGAAAAGTTTGCATAAATATGAAAACTTTCATGATGAAACAATGGCAAAACTCAAAGAACTAAAAAGTAAAAATAAAAACATTATTACTGCGTTTGATAATATATTTAATCCTGATAGGTTTGAAAAAAAATATAAAAGTTATTTTTCGGCACTAACACTCTCTAAAATTTCAAAAGTAAATGATGAAAATGAGTTCGCTGTATATGAAGTTAATACTACTTCACAGATAAGTTCACCAAAAAACTTCTATGATTTTTTAGATGCACTCAATAAAAGTGACTGGATAATTGGTGTAAATTTTCCAATAAATTTTAAGCGAGAAGGTGAAATGATAAAGTCATCTTTTACGATGAAAGTTTACTGTAATAATCGTGACACTAATGCAACAGCTTCAGAGTCTAATGCTAAGTAACCACGAAGTTTTGTATCAATCTGTAAGATTCTCATGCGCTCTTTGAATGTTTTAGACATCTTAGAAGCTTGAATGTAGGGAGCGATAAAGATATAACTCTTTGTCTGTGTGATAACATACTTTCTACCAACTACAAGCGTTCTATTTTCTTTTAAGAACAATCGTTCATTCGCTGTGATAATGTGTCCAAGGGATTTGAGATACTTATCTATGGTATAAATATTACTGCGTTTAGAATGGCTATCTTGAAAGTAAGCTAGTTGGTTGATACTCGTTAGTTCACACTCTTGTATAAGTTCATCAACATCTTCATCAAGATACGCAAAACTTTTTTTAATGCCATGAAGATACTCTTTTAAAAGTGGTACCGTGTGATTTTTACGAAAAATATTGCGTTTGTACTTTTCATCTTCATTACTTTCATCTTCAAAGTATGGTATACCTTTGTTATGGAGATATTTCAGTAGTTCTTGTTTATCAAGATGCAGGAGTGGTCTATAAAGGGTGTAATCACCGCGTTTATCTTTGTACTTCATACCGCTAAGTTCAGCACAGCCAGCACCTTTACAAAACTGCATTAACATCCATTCAAATCTATCACCTAAATGGTGAGCAGTTAAGAGTGCGTCATAGCCATGTTCTTGTATAAGTGCTTCAAAAAAATCATATCGTATCTTTCTAGCATTCGCTTCAAAGTTGTTTTTTATGATCTTAGCGGTGTGCAGGTAGCATTTTAGATTGTACTGCTTGGCAAGTTCTTGTGCGTAAGTAACTTCTTTCTTACTCTGCTCTCTTACTCCATAATCAACGATGGCGATATCAAAAGAGATTTTGTGTTCTAAGAGTAAAAAAAAGAGTGCAGTAGAGTCTCCTCCAGCAGAAAATGCCAGAAGATTTTTTGTATGTGTTAAATCAGATTTAGTCGTTTGTGTGAGCATTATCTACAGTTGCTGTTAAAACATCCCCAACAAGTTCAGTGATTTGTGCAGTGTAGATTTTACCAAATTCAAGGTCTTCATCGATACTGCGGTCGTTGACATAAATCTCACCGTCAATGTCAGGAGCCCAAATGAGTTTTCTCGCACTTAGCAGATACTCATGTTCATCACTCTGCCCATCAATAACAAGTTCACAAGTTGTACCGATATCTTTACGTAAAGACGCTTTTGTACACTCACTTACAATATCGCCAAGAATTTGTGCACGCTCAGCCTTGACTTCATCAGAAATTTTATCTTTCATGTCATAAGCTGAAGTTGTTTCTTCATCGCTGTATGAAAAAACATTGACACGGTCAAATCCAAATTCGGCTGTAAACTTGCACATTTCTTCAAACATCTCTTGTGTTTCATGTGGATGCCCAACGATAAAACTTGTACGAACAAAAGAGTTTGGTAAACTTCTCATGTAGTTTAGCTGCTCTAGTGTTTTATCTTTTCCAAACCCACGTTTCATTAAACGCAGCATATCGTCATTTATGTGTTGGATTGGCATATCAAAATAGTTATGAAAGATTTTACTTTTAGCGATATTTTGTAACAATGCCATGCTTGTTGTCGAAGGATATAAGTAAAGAATTCTCGCTGATTTTACACCTTCGATAAGCTCGATGCGTTGTATCAAAAGAGAAAGTCCATCTTTTATATTTTGGTCACGTAGATAAGAACTTGAATCTTGCGATACAAAAGAAAAATCCCAGTAGCCTTTTGCAACAAGACCTTCAACTTCTTTGGCTATAGAATCTAAATTACGAGAGTTTAGTTTCCCTTTAAAAGATGGAATAGCACAAAAACTACACGTTTGATTACATCCCTCAGAGAGCTTAATGTAGGCATGATAAGAAGAACCTGTAACGACACGCTCAGCACCATCGATCAAAAATACTTCATCAGAAAAACGGCTTTTCTTCTCAATCAAAAGTTCATCGATTTTGTCATAATCACCAACACCTGTAAAGATGTCGACTTCAGGAATTTGCTCCATAAGCTCATCTTGGTAGCGTTCACTCAAACAGCCTGCCATCACTAAAAGAGAGTTCTCTTTTCTTGCATCATGCAAAGAAAGTACTGTGTTGAGTGATTCTTCTTTTGCTGCATCAATAAAACCACAAGTATTTACGATGATAACATCTGCTTCTTCATTGTTGTCTGTTAGTTCAAAATTTTGTAATTTACCCATCATTACTTCTGTATCTACGAGATTTTTCGTACATCCGAGTGATACTATGTGGAGTTTGTTGCTCATATCTCTTCTTTATAATTCATTTATGCAATTATACCGTATAATTAGCCTATGAAAATATATGATGTTTTAATTCTCGGTGCAGGTGCTTCAGGGCTGATGTGCGCGGGCAATCTTGGTAAAAAAGTAAACGCAGTAATTATTGATAGTAATGAAAAACCGGCAAAAAAATTAAAAATATCTGGCGGTGGCAAATGCAACATAACAAATGTACGTGTTGCATTAGATAATTTTGATGGTAATCAAGAGTTATTGGCTCAAGTCTTTAAAAAATTCTCTCGTGATAACTTGCTGGGTTTTTTAGATAGAAATAGAGTAGAGCTTGAGCTAAGAAAAGGGCGATATTACTTTTGTCAGAATAGTTCTGAAGATATAATTGAAGTACTTAAACGCAGTGCAAAAAATGCTGAGATGATTTTAAATGAAAAAATTATCTCAGTAAGTAAAAATGCTGAGATTTTTGAAGTCCGAAGTGATAAACGCAGTTATAAGGCTAAAAAAGTTGTTGTTGCAACAGGTGGAGAAAGTTTTAAGAGTTTTGGTGCAAGTGATATCGGCTTAAAGATTGCACAAGATTTTGGGATTGAAGTGAAACCTTTTACACCTGCTTTAGTAGGACTAACTCTGCAAAAAGAACAATTTTGGATGAAAGATCTGAGTGGACTGAGTTGTTATGTACATATAAAAGTTGGAGATAGAACTTTACAAGAAGAAATGCTTTTTGCGCATAAAGGCATCAGTGGACCAGCTGTGCTTTCGGCTTCACTTTATTGGAAAAAAGGAGAGATGAGTATTGACTTCTTGCCAAATAAAGATATTTTAACTCTTGTAAAAAATGGTGGGAAAAAGCTTGTAAGTTCTACAATTGGACTGCCAAAAAGATTAGCAAAAGCACTTCTAAACGCAGTAGATGTTAAAGATAAAGAGTGTACTAAACTTACTAAAGAAGAAAAAGAGCTTTTAAGAAAGATACATCATTATACTTTTGCTCCAGCAGGGAATTTTGGTTTTACAAAAGCAGAAGTAAGTCGTGGGGGTGTAGTGAGCCAAGAGCTAGATTTTGACACTTTAGAGTCAAAAAAAGTAAAAGGGCTTTATTTTATAGGGGAAGTTGTCGATATAACAGGAGAATTGGGTGGATATAATTTCCAGTGGGCATTTTCAAGTGCTTATGTATGCGCAAAAAATATAAAATCATAAAATAGTGATAATTTTATCAGGACTAATTTAGAATTTATATATCTTTATGTACAATATATTACTTCTTGTTATAGCATGGTTTTAAAATTTAAGGATTTTGTATGAATTTGTATAAGATATTGGCGTTAAGCCTAGTAATTGCGTTCTCGTTTAGTGGATGTGGTAATAATAGTGACACTTCGTCTAGCACTAGTGGGGGTGGGAATATTATTCTTCCACCAGATAACAACACTACTGTTGATGAAACGTCATCAATTACAGTAGTTTTACCAGTCTCAAGCACAGAGTTAACTACCAATAGCCAAATTGTTACTATAGATGTAAGAGCCTATGATAATCTTAATAATCCATATTCAGATGGTAATATTAAAATTATAAACTCTCCCGATGTGAAAACTGGACGAGATGTAGGGACTTTTGACTCTTATGTTTCACCCCTAGTTAATGGTGTGGCAACTTTTACATATACTGGTCCAAAGAGTTTAAAAGATGATACTTCTAATCTCTATTTTGGTTTTTTCCCAGAATCAAATGCTTCAAACGTACAAATATACACAATGTCAATAGTTCCTGAAGAAAATCAAACTATACTTACAAGTTACGAAATAAAATCAAGTATAAATGATGATGTAACTATGAATCTTAACAGTGCGAAAACTGTCGGATATGGTATATATGATGTGAATGGGAATGCTGTTACAGATGATAATATAAATTCATTGACGGTGACTACCTTGAATCCTAATTTAGGTTTGTTATCTGATAGTTCTGGTAATTCGGATGTCGCTTCTATCTCTGTTGATACGAACAATATAACGGTAAATATAAACTCAAATACAAAGTCTGGTTTAATTCCTCTCCAAGTTGATGCTAGTTTTATTGATGAAAACAATCAAGAGCAAAATATGAGTAAGGTTTATAGTATAGTGGTTTTTTCTGGTCCTCCTACGGCAATGAGCATTATATATAATGGAACTTCATACGAAGATACTGGTTTATATCAAGAAAACTACACCCTTTTAGTGACTGATAGATACCAAAATAGAGTCAATACAAGTCCAAGTATTTCTCTTTCTATGATCACTGGTTATGTTTTTGATGCAGCAGATGGAAAAAGGTTGTTTTCTAGACCAAATATTCCACAGGTTGCAGGTGAGTTTCCCGGCTCAATGGACCCTATAAATGATATATTTGAAGTGACTGGAAGAGATTTTAGTAATGTAGATATATATAATGACTTTCTATTTACCTTTGGTAATGCGTATACATATAATGCTTCTGGAAAATGGGATATTGATACCAGTGGAGTAGGAACTGATCAACTAAAATTGATAGACAATTTTGATGCAGATGCTGTTGTTGATAATCTAGGCTTTGCTGTAGGACATAACTACCGTCAAGACACTTGTCGTGGTGGAGAAGAGTCTGTAGCACAGATTAGAGTAGATGGAAATGTAAGTAAGATAAATGAAAATGGAATTGCTCAGATCAAAGTTGATTATCCTTACTATTTGGGTGGTAAAACTGTTATGATTGGTGCGGAAATTATTGGTCGTACACTTGATGGGAACATTACTTCAAAATTTGGTGAAGTACAAAAAGTCACTTTACGAACGACTGGATTTGAAGATAGAACTGCTAGCATCTCTGCAAATACTTCAAATCAGACGATTTACATGCCTATAGAATTGAAAGATGCGCCAGAATGGTATAGAAATGCGAATTTTGGCTTAGATATAGTTACAAGTGATAATATTAGTTATACAAATGTTATTTATCATGGACAAGTTGGGACATGTGATAATGTTGGAGCAGGTGATGGTGTGGCATATGTAGAGATACAAGGTGTTACAGAGCATGAATCAAAAGCCGGATCTATTACTATAAAAAACATAAGTGTAGCAAGCGAATTTTAAAAGGTGAATATAATGATAAAAAATAAATTAATCGGAGCAGTAGCTCTTTGTGCTTTCTTAACAACTTCTGCAATAGCTGAAAATGATTTGTCAGCTAAAGATTTTTCTTTAATAGGTATTGAGGGGAGTTATGCTAGTGTTAGTAGTGACATTGATACTGCAACAACCTATCAATCAGATAGGAAAAATCTTACAGGTATTGGACTTAAAGTTGGGGCACAGTCTTATAACTATAGAATTTTTTTGACTGCTAATTATTACAATGATCCTGATGGTGATTTTGAATATATTACTACATATGGTGCACAACTTGACTACCTGTTAAATATTTCACAAAGAGTTAACATTTATCTGGGTGTTAATGCAGGGTATGCAAATATGAAGTACACGGTGCCATCTGAAGGTTTTAAACGCACAATTTCTGACCCATACTATGGAGGAGATGCAGGTTTAAATATTCATGTATCTAAACTTATTGATTTTGAATTAGGTGCGAGAATGATATTGCTTGATGCGGTAAATACGAAAAATAATGTGACATATACTTTTAATAATATGGTAACAGGTTATGCAAGTATAATCTTTAAATATCAAATGGACTAAACTCTTTAGAGTTTTGCAAGGTACAAATAGGTTAGACTCTAACATAGAAAATAAAAGAAATACAGATGAGCAGAGTAGATATAGCGA
>NZ_JALSKT010000067.1 GCF_026988655.1 Sulfurimonas sp.
GATGACGAGGATGAAAAATGACACAGTTACAAGAAGCATTTCTTTATGAACTTAAAAGTCAGGCAAAATTTACAGTAGCAGAGTATGCGACACTATATATTAAGTACCACAGCCTAGCTGTTGAAGAAGAAAAAAGTAAGGGAGCAGGTGAGCGTCAAGCCAAGAATATGGCTGAGTACTATACACTTAGTGTTTTATCTGACTTTATAGGCAACGAAAACACTATGGCAAGAATAATAGCCCTTTACAAATCAGCTTGATTTTCAGTTGCTATTAGCCATTTTTTTTGCAAGATAATTTGCAGTTGGATAATCTACTGTATTAATATGAAGAACAATCCACTCAGGTGATCTACGTATAAAATCAGTAATTTTTGAAACTTTTTTATAATTTTTCCAGTTTTTGATGGCTTGGTTAAGCTCTTCTAAGAACATGTCATGTGCTGTCTTATGCATATCATACGAAGGAAAATCATACTTTTTCATTAAGCGTTCTTCATTGGCAAAGTGCTTATGAACGTGTTTAACATACTCTTGTATCTTTTGCTCTAGTTCTTCTAAAGTAGCTTCACCACGATCATATGAAATAGCAAGATTATCTATAGCGTTAAGAATCTTAATCTCATCTTCATGTGTTTGTTGCATCTCTTCAACTTGTTCAATATATACTAATGCCAAAAGAACTCCTTTTCTTTTATTATAGTATGAAATGAGAAATGAAAGCTTGATTAAAATTATTAGCAAATTTCGTTTACAAAAGTTTTAATTATTGAGATTTAAACTAGTGAAAATTGTTAATAGCATTTTAAAATGGATGTAGTAATATGAACAGCAAATTAACTTTAAAGGAAATAAAATGGCAGTTCGTATTACAGACTTATGTATTTCATGTGACGCTTGTTTAGATGAGTGTCCAACGGCGTCAATAGTGAATGAAGATGATAACCCAACCGGAGAGGACACATACTATGTCAATCCGGCAACTTGTACGGAATGTATAGGTGATCATGATAGCCCTGCCTGTCAGGCTGCATGTCCTACTGATGGCTGTATCGTGTGGGATCTTCCATATGATGAAGAGCATAAGGCACATTTTGAAGGTAATGACCTTTATGTATTAGGAGAAGATGCGGCTAATAACCAAGAATTTCGTCCAGAAGTATCAATGGAAGACAGAAAAGCTGGCGATGTAGACAGCGTTATAGAATAAGCTTTTTCAAGCATATATAAAAAGAGGGATAGTTCCTCTTTTTAAAATAATTTCAATAAAATAATATAAAAGTATCCTTCCTCAGTATTCCCAATTTATTTAACTTTATAAATTTACTATAAGAAAGATTGTATAATCAAAAAAATATGATAGAGACAGAGTATAAAGGACAATTTATATGTTAGAGTACGATAAAGAGCACATTCTTCACCCCTATGCCCCTTCAAATCCAGCCTTAGATATGACATTTGTAAAATCAGCAAAAGGTGTCTACCTTGAGTTAGATGATGGAAAAAAAATAATAGATGCAATGTCATCATGGTGGTCTGTCATTCATGGATATAATGTAGAGTCTTTAAATAATGCAGCAGTGGAGCAAATATCAAAGGTTTCTCATGTAATGTTTGGTGGAATCACTCATGAGCCTGCAATTCGTTTAGCAAAAAAACTTATAGAGATTACAGATAAACCTTTAGAGAGAGTCTTTTTTAGTGACTCTGGCTCGGTAGCTGTTGAGGTTGCTTTAAAAATGGCATTTCAATATTGGAGATCACAGGGTAACAGTCAAAAAAGTAAAATATTAGCTTTTTCTAAAGGCTATCATGGAGATACATTTGGAGCAATGAGTGTATGTGATCCTGTGACGGGTATGCATACAGCATTTGAAGGCATTCTTCATAAAAATATATTTGCTGAGGCTCCTGGATGTGCTTATGCTGAGCAGTGGGATGAGAAGTATATTTGTGATTTTGCATCAAAGTTAGAGCAAAATCACGAAGAGATAGCTGCAGTTATCATCGAGCCTATAGTTCAAGGCGCTGGTGGTATGAGAATGTACTCAGCAGAATTTTTAAAATCAGTACGAGTTTTATGTGATAAATATGATGTTTTATTGATTCTTGATGAGATAGCTACAGGGTTTGGTAGAACGGGAAAATTATTTGCATATGAGCATGCTACTGTTTCGCCAGATATTTTATGTGTTGGTAAAGCATTAACAGGTGGGTATATGTCTTTAGCAGCTACACTTACGACAAAAAACGTTATGCGTGGAGTAGAGTCAAATGGAAATGTTTTGATGCACGGTCCAACATTTATGGCAAATCCTCTAGCTTGTGCAGTTGCAAATGCAAGTTTAGAGCTACTATTTGATTCGCCTTGGCAGCAAAGAGTCTTGGCAATTGAGCTTCAACTCAAAGAAGAATTAGCTCAATGTAATACTCTTGATGTAGTAGAAGAAGTCCGTGTCTTAGGCGCAATAGGTGTGGTTGAACTCAACAGAGATGTTGATTTGGCATGGATGACACAAAAGTTTATTGATAAAGGTGTATGGCTTAGACCTTTTTTAAATCTTGTTTACATTATGCCCCCATATATCATCTCACCGAAAGAGTTAACTCAAGTAACACAAGCAATAGTTGATGTTTTAAAAGAGTTTACGTGTTACGATACATCACGGTGAATGAACATTCATACATATGATTTATGATCTTTTTAATTGAAAATTATATTTTAAGTTTTAATGTAATATAATTTTAAATAAAATAATTAAGTTTAAATTAATAAAGAGGTCTTATGGATAATAATGAAACATGTATAAGGATGTATTGTGAATCTGAAGGACGTTGTCATGGCATTGTGTTAGTTCATTTTAGTGATGAACAAAAACATAAAATTCTTTCTCAGGTAGATGAACTTGCACATAGACATAGAGTCTCCCCCGATTTGACAACGCGTAATATGGGGAAATATGGTGAAGTGTTTATAGAGTTTTATGATGATTATCATCATGAAGATGCTTGTTTTTTTGAAGATTTAGTAGATACTCTTGGTGCTAAATTATGTGACTGTGAGGAGTTGTCATGAGTAAAGTTGTACCAAAAGTATTTAGGATAAATACAGGGAGTTGTAATGGGTGTGATGTAGAGTTTGTGGCAGCTGCATTTGTAGATAAGTTTCATATTGCAACATCAGATGTTGAATTTGTTGATGATGTGAAAGATGCAAACCTTTTAGTGATAACAGGACCACTCACAGCACGAAGTGAATCATTTTTAAAAAATGCACTCACAAAATTAAAAAAACCGTTTACTGTAGTTGGTGTGGGGACTTGTTCTGTGAGTTGTGGAATTTTTAGAGATTCTTATGCTATCAATGGACCGTTAGATAAGTTTGTAGATGTTGATGTAAATGTTGCTGGGTGTCCTCCTCGTCCTGAATCTATTGCCGAAGGAATTGCAAAGGGGATTAAGGTTCTTGAGCAAAAATTGAGTGGTGAAGTAACGCCAAAAACAATTGATACTATTTTTAGTGATTTTTCAGCACCTGCAAGTTTTCGTGGGAGAATGGATCTCAATCCTGATATGTGTACAGGATGTAGAACTTGTGAGACTGTATGTCCTTCAACGGCTATAAAGATTGAAGAAAATGAGGAAGGTTTTATCCATAATATCTGGCACAATAGTTGTTGTTATTGTGGAAACTGTGCATACTTCTGCCCAACAGGTGCAATTTTTTCTACAAATAGTTTTGATACTGTTAAACTGCAAAATGAAAAATTTTCTGATGTGAATGTTGCCAATATCCCTTTTGAAGAGTGTAGCTGTTGTGGAGAGAAATATATGCCACCTTCTCGCGGACTTCTTGGAAAATCATATGTGCATGATGATGTTAATAAACTTAATACAAATATTTGTTCCAAATGTAGAAAAGAAGCTAATTTTAAAAGGATGTACGCATGAAAATAGAAGAATTCAATAATGCAATTAAGACAAAAATAGCGGGAGGGTATCTTTTTAGAGAGGATAAAGATAATTATGGCAATTTAAGTGCATGGATTACTTTACAAGATAAAAAAGATATTGAAACTATTGCAAAAACTGTCAAAGCATACAAAGGACGATGTGTTGTTGCAACAGGCTATAAAAATGAAGATAAAGAGGGGCATACTGTAATTTATCATTTTGATATTGATGGAACACTTATAAATGTAGAACTCTTTACTGAAAATGAAACGATAGTCTCTATTACTCCTATTTTACCAAGTGCTAATTGGGCAGAGAGGGAGTTGCGTGAGATGTATGCAGTTGAGCCGATAGGGCATCCAAACAAAGATAGACTCTTTTTAGATTACTCTATTGCAAAAGGGGTACTTAATGAGTACATTTCACTATCAAAAATGCAACTTGGCGTGAGTGATACAGATATTTTATGGAACAATGTAAAAAAGGAGTGTAAAGTATGACTCAAAAAATCACCATAGGACCATTTAGTCCAGAACTTGAAGAGTCGGTATATTTTAAGTTAGAAGCCGATGAAGAAAGAACTATAACACACGTTGAGATTATTAATGGTTTTATTCATAGAGGGATGGAGTCTTTAGTTACAAAAAAGAACTTCATGCAAAATCTTATTTTAACAGAGCGTGTTTGTTCACTTTGTTCGAACAACCATCCTTTTACATATGCCTTAGCTGTTGAAAAAATTGCAGGTATAAAAGTTCCGATGCGAGCAGAGGCATTAAGAGTAATTGCAGATGAGGTTAAAAGAGTTGCATCTGATCTTTTTAATCTCTCTATGTTAACCCATTTGGCACATAATCATGAGCTAATGCGTGATACCATGAACACAAGAGAACATATGCAAGACCTCAAAGAAATTATTTGGGGAAATAGAATGGATATGAGTGCAAACCTTTTAAGTGGAACAAAATATGATTTGGATGAGCGTAAAATCAAGCTTATTTTAGAGACACTTGATATTGTTGAACCAAAATTAAGAGATTTACAAGAGCGTTATGAAACAGATGAGCAACTTCGTAAAAAAACTGTTGGAGTAGGTGTCTTACCAAAAGAGGACGCTTTAGAAATTGGGGTAACTGGGCCAGTCGCAAGAGGAAGTGGGATCAATAACGATGTTCGTGTCAAAGCTCCTTATTCATTATATGCTTATCGTCCCAAATTGCGACCAAAAGTGACACTCAGAGAAGAGGGTGATGTGCATGCTCGTGCTATGGCGCGTTTTGGAGATATTTTAGAAGCTGTTCGTATTATTCGAGATGTTGTTGCAGACATGCCAGAGGGTGATACATATGTTGAAAAGCGACCACATATTCCAGCAGGAGAAGCAGTTGTAAGAACAGAAGCCCCTCGTGGAGAACTTATCTATTATTTAAAAACGGATGGTTCACAAAAACCTGTAAGAATGCGCTGGAAAGTACCAACTTTTACAAATTGGGAAGCATTAAAAGTGATGATTTTGGGTGACAAGGTGGATAATGTAACGATGATTTTAAATAGTATCGATCCATGTATATCTTGTACTGAGCGATAGGAGAGTAGTGTGAGAAATAACAGATTTATTTATGCAAATCCAGACAAATGTATAGGGTGTATTAATTGTGAATTAGCGTGTAGTGCAAGCCATATGGGGTTAGACATTGATACGGTATATGAGATGGCATTACAAGGCAAAGAGATAGCCCCATCAAGAAACAAGGTTTTAAAAGTTGATGGTAAAACTGCTCCAATGCAGTGTATGCAGTGTCCTGATGCTCCATGTCTTGAAGGCTGTCCTGTTGATATTATTAAGTTTGAAGATGGATATGTAAAATATTATGAGACAGATTGCATAGGATGTACAAGTTGTGATATGGTTTGCCCATATGGTGCTGTTGTTATGGCTGCAAATATTAAACCTGATGCACCGGTAAGTCAAATGGTTGCCTTAACATGTGACTTATGTGGTGGCGAAAATGGAAAACAAGCATGTATAAACATTTGTCCAACAGATGCTATTGCATTGATTGATTATGAGCAGTTTGATATGATGATGGAAAAAAGAGCATAAAGTAATGCATGAATATACTATTGTGCAATCAATGCTTGACTTATGCGAGAAGCATGCAAATGGCAAAGAAGTGACAAAACTTGCTGTAAAAATTGGAAAGATGAGTGGGATTGAGCCTCATTTTCTCAGAGAGAGTTTTGACGTTTTCAAAGAAGATACACTTTGTCATAATGCTACTATGGAGATGGAACTCATTGATATAACAATAAAATGTAGTGATTGTCAAAAAGAAGCAATGGTAGATAGTTTTAATTTTTATTGTCCTTATTGTGGCGGAGGTAACACTGAAGTGCTCACAGGGCAAGAGATGCATATAGATTATATAGAAGTGAAGGAAGCATAATGGAGAGAAAGAAACAGTATTTAAAAATCAAAAAGTCAACGCCAAGAAAAAGAGATGCAAATGAGAGAAAGGTTGATTTTCAACCAACTTACCATCTTTTTAGTAAGGAAGAAGCTGACACACAATCACTTCGTTGCATAAAGTGTCCGGTTGATTTGCTTAAAGATATGAGTGGTGAGTTTAGCTTTTGTAGAACGGGTTGTCCTTTAGAAAACAAAATTCCGCTATGGATAGAAGCGACAAGGAAAGGTGATATTAAAACAGCTTTTGCCCTAAGTAACGAAATTTCACCATTTCCAGAGATTTTAGGAATGGTTTGTCCCCATGATGTCTTATGTCAAGGTGGGTGTACAATTGCAAAAACCGAGAGTGGAAGTGTGACTATCGGTGCTATTGAAGTATACCTTAATGAACAGGCTTTTAAGATGGGACTTAAGCCTGATTATGGACATAACAGAGAAAAAATTGGTAAAAAAGTAGCTGTTATAGGGAGTGGTCCTGCAGGTATGAGCTGTGCAACATTTCTGTTAAGAGGTGGGGTTGAGGTTGATATGTTTGAAAAATCGGATCGTCCTGGGGGGCTTTTAACTTACGGAATCCCTAACTTCAAGATAAAAAAAGATGTAATTTTACGACGCTTTGGCTGGATGCAAGAAGCAGGTATGAATTTACATCTCAACACAGATATTAAAGATTCAGAGCAATTAAAATCAATGCTTGATGAGTATGATGCTATATTTGTAGGATTGGGTGCGCCTAGTAGTCGTGGCGCTAGAATGAAAAATGAGGATGCGCATGGTGTCTATCATGTTATGGATATATTAAAGCATGCGCAAAAAAGGGTTTTTGAAGATTTTTATGAATCAATTTTAGAAGGCAAAGATGTTGTAGTTATTGGTGGTGGAGATTCTGCTATGGATGCTGTGAGAACTTCAGTGCGAATGAAAGCAAATTCTGTTCGTTGTGCATATAGACGCGACCAGGCAAATATGCCAGGAAGTCAGAAAGAAGTTATTAATGCACAAGAAGAGGGTGTCATATTTGAATTTTATACAGCTCCTAAAGAGGTTGTTGTAGATAAGGGTCGCCATGTTCAAGGTCTTATATGCCAAAAAACTCAGCTAGGCAAACCTGATGAAAGTGGAAGAAGAAAACTAGAAGTGATTGAAGGAAGTGAGTTTGAATTAAAGTGTGATGTTATTATTTTAGCACTTGGTTTTGATAATGTTGAATTTCCTTGGTATGATGATGCGCAAATAAATACAGGAAGATGGGGAGACATCATTGTAGATGATGAAAAAAGAACTTCTAATAAAAGAATCTATGCAGGAGGCGATGCTGTTCGTGGAGCAGACTTAGCAGTAACAGCAGCCGCAGATGGGCGTAAAGCTGCTCTTACAATGTTACAAGAGTTTGATATTAAAAATATATAGCTGATTGTGTAAATTTGAAGAGATGAATTGTAGTCATCTCTTAAGAATATTATAGTATCTGTGTTATTTCTATCATTTAGCTATAATTCTATTAATGAAAAAGAAACCAGAATTCAAAGTCGAATCCCCTTATAAGCCAGCAGGTGATCAACCAAAAGCTATAGAGGTTTTAACAAAAAGTATATTAGATGGAAATCGTTATCAGACGCTTGAAGGGGTGACGGGTAGTGGGAAGACACACACTATGGCTAGGGTTATAGAGAATGTAAAGATGCCTACGATCATCATGACACATAACAAAACTTTAGCAGCTCAGTTGTACTCAGAGTTTCGACAGTTTTTTCCTAACAATCATGTAGAGTATTTTGTGTCATATTATGATTACTACCAACCTGAGGCTTACATCCCTCGTCAGGATTTGTTTATAGAAAAAGATAGTGCGATAAATGACGAACTTGAGCGACTGCGTTTAAGCTCTACTGCAAATCTACTCTCTTATGATGATGTTATTGTTATTGCTTCTGTTTCAGCTAATTATGGTCTTGGTGACCCTGAGGAGTACAAAAATATGGTACAGGCTTTAGCAGTTGGAGATGAGATAGTGCAAAAGAAGCTTTTACTGCGTTTAGTGGAGATGGGATACTCTCGTAATGACAGCTACTTTGACAGTGGGCATATTCGTGTTAACGGTGAGAGTATAGATATCTATCCACCGTATTTTGAGCAAGAGGCAATTCGTGTTGAGTTTTTTGGAGACGAGATAGAAGCGATTTATACTTTTGATGTTATTGACAATAAAAAGCTAGAAGAGCACAAAAGTGTAACTATCTATGCGACAAGTCAGTTTAGTGTTTCTCAAGATAAAATGGCAGTAGCGATTAAACGTATAGAAGAAGAACTCGATGAACGACTTGCCTATTTTCAAAAAGAGGGAAAACTGGTAGAGTACCAAAGACTTAAACAGCGTGTGGAGTTTGACTTGGAGATGCTTCAAACTACGGGAATGTGTAAAGGGGTTGAGAACTACTCAAGACTTTTAACAAACAAAAAACCGGGTGAAGCACCTTTTACTCTTCTTGATTATTTTGAGGTAAATCATAAAGATTATCTTGTTATAGTAGATGAGTCACATGTTTCTCTTCCTCAATACCGTGGAATGTATGCAGGAGATAGAGCAAGAAAAGAGGTGCTTGTGGATTATGGGTTTAGGCTGCCTTCTGCACTTGATAACCGTCCTTTAAAAGCAGATGAGTACATTAACAAAGCGCCACATTATCTTTTTGTCTCAGCTACACCTGCCGAGTATGAACTTGAAATGTCGGCTCTCAAAGCTGAGCAAATCATTCGTCCTACTGGTCTTCTTGACCCTATCATCGAGATAAAATCTTCTGATAATCAAGTTGAAGATATTCATGATGAGATAAAAAAAACTATCGTAAAAGATGAAAGAGTACTCATTACTGTTTTGACAAAAAAAATGGCTGAAGCTTTAACAAAATATCTCGCTGACTTAGGTATAAAAGTACAATATATGCATTCAGATATTGATACGATAGAACGTAACCAGATTATACGCTCACTGCGTTTAGGAGAATTTGATGTCCTTATAGGTATCAATCTTCTTCGTGAAGGTCTAGATTTACCTGAGGTTTCTCTTGTGGCTATTTTAGATGCAGATAAAGAGGGCTTTTTAAGAAGTGAAACGGCTCTTGTTCAAACTATTGGGCGAGGGGCTAGAAATGAAAATGGACGCGTGATTTTATATGCGAATAAGATGACTGGTTCCATGCAACGCGCTATTGACAAAACAAATGCAAGACGTGAAATTCAAGAAGCACATAACAAAAAATATGGTATTACACCAAAAACAACTAAAAGAACTTTAGATGAAAACTTGAAGCTAGAAGATCATGGCGGTTTGTATCAAAAGCATAAAAAAATGGATAAAATACCAGCGAGTGAAAGAAAAGCTATCATAAAAGAGCTTTCTTTAAAAATGAAAGCTGCCGCTAAAGAGTTGAATTTTGAAGAAGCAGCTCGTCTTCGTGATGAAATTACTAAAATAAAAAAACTATAAAATAAGATATTTATTACAATAAAAGAGAGAAATATGGAAGATACATTAACAAACTTAGCAACGTACGGATATATAGGACTTTTCATCTACTCCCTTGGTGGTGGGTTTGTTGGTCTTATTGCAGCAAGTGTGTTGAGTTTTATGGGTAAAATGGATTTGAGTTTATCTATTGGTGTCGCCTTTGCAGGAAATGCAATAGGGGATGTTTTACTTTTTTGGCTTACACGCTATCAAAAAGGTATGATGGTAGAGAATTTAAGAAAGCACAGAAGAAAAGTGGCCCTAGCTCATGTCCTGATGAAGAAGCATGGTGACTGGGTGATTTTTATTCAAAAGTTTATCTATGGACTCAAAACAATTGTACCTATTGCTATAGCCTTAACAAAATACGACTTTAAAAAGTTTGCTATTTTAAATCTCTTTGCGGCAGCTATTTGGGCGTTGGCATTTGGGCTGAGTAGTTACTACTTTGGTGCAGTTCTTAGTAAATTTGCGGTTTATATCAGTGAAAACAAATGGCTTGCACCCCTTATACTTTTAGCGATTGGTGGGGTGGTTTGGCTCTATCTTGAAAAGGTTACGAAGAAAAAATAAAAAGGTGAAAGTAGAAAAGCTTTTTAGCTTTCTACTTTTGGACCTGCTGCAGAGAAATCAAATTCACTATCTGCATCTTGGTATCGTTTGAAGTTTTCTTCAAACATTTTTGCTAGTTTGTCACGTGTTTGATCATAGGCTTCTTTATCTGCCCAAGCATTTCTAGGGTTAAGAAGTTCAGGGTTGATATCTCCTAATGTTTTAGGAACTTGAAGTCTAAAAGTTTTAATGGTGTCAAACTCACTCTCTTTGATACTACCATCTAGGATTGCATTAATACAAGCCCGTGTGTCTTTAAGGCTCATACGTTTACCGACTCCATACTCACCACCAGTCCAGCCTGTGTTGACAAGATATACATTTACATTATGTTTATCTATTTTTTCACCTAGTAGTTTCGCGTAGTCTGTTGGATGTAAAGTCATAAATGCTTCACCAAAACAAGCTGAGAATGTTGCAACAGGTTCTGTAATACCACGTTCAGTTCCTGCAACTTTCGCAGTATAACCACTTAAAAAGTAGTACATTGCTTGTTCGCGAGAGAGTTTTGATACTGGAGGTAAAACACCAAATGCATCAGCAGATAAAAAGATAATGTTTTGAGGATGTCCTGCCATTAAATCTGGTTTATGGTTTACGATATGCTCAATAGGGTATGAAACACGAGTGTTTTCAGTTTTGCTGTCATCATCATAATCAACATCATTGTCATCTTTTAAAACTACATTCTCTAATAGCGCATCTTTTCGAATAGCAGCAAAAATTTCTGGTTCATTTTCAGCTTTAAGATTGATGACTTTTGCATAACAGCCACCTTCAAAGTTGAAAACACCGTCATCATCCCAACCATGTTCATCATCACCGATAAGCGCTCGTTTTGGATCAGTACTAAGTGTAGTTTTTCCAGTTCCACTCAAACCAAAGAAAAGTGCTGTGTCATCATTGTCACCAACATTTGCAGAACAATGCATAGAGAGTTTACCCTCAAGTGGAAGCCAGTAGTTCATCATTGAAAAGATACCCTTTTTCAACTCTCCACCGTACCATGTTCCACCGATGATAGCCATATTACGTTCAACATCAAAAAGAACAAAAACTTCTGAGTTCATATTGTGTTCTTTCCATTTGTCATTCACAGCTTTACATGCACTCAGGACTGTAAAGTCTGATGAGAAGTTTTCAAGTTCTTCTTCTGTTGGACGAATGAACATATTTTTAACAAAGTGTGATTGCCATGCGATTTCTGTAATAAAACGAATAGATTTTTTTGAAGCAGGACTTGCACCACTAAATACATCAGTCACATATAAATTATTTCCCGAGAGTTGCTCACGTGATAGATCTAAAAGTTCATTAAAAATCTCTTCACTTATCTTTTGATTTACATCACCCCATGCTATATGCTGATTTGATGGTGCGCGATCAACAAAGTACTTGTCTTTTGGACTACGACCTGTAAAGATACCAGTGTCAACAGTTGCTGCACCACTTTTGGTTTCTCTTACTTCGCCATTTTCAAGTTCATGTTTTAGCAACTCATCATAGCCAAGGTTATGATAAACCTTGCCAACATTCTTGATCCCTAAGTCTTCTAATTCTTTCGTTAAGTTCATACTTTACCTTTTGGCATAAATAAAATAGATACTTTCAAAACCGTATCTTTTCTCTAAGAGCGAAATTATACTACGTATAAACCTAAATTAAAAGAAAAACGACACTATTCTATGTAATATTATGAAAAGTTACAATCTATTAAAAAAAATCTTAAGAACAAAAATTAGTTTAAGAATGATTTGCTAGAATTACACCTCTAAAACAAAACGCTCGATTAACTCAGTGGTAGAGTACTACCTCGACAAGGTAGGAGTCACTGGTTCAAATCCAGTATCGAGCACCATTTTTTTAAAAACCTTCCATATCTTTTGTATAAATAAAATAAACCCCTTGACCTGTATCATGAACATCTACATCAACCCTTAATGATGGTGCTAAGCTATACTGTAAAATAACACTTGAGGCGACATCATTTTTATATAAAATACGAATTTTTTTGTTAAAACGTGCACCGACTTCATACCCGAGTGTTCCATTTTCATTATTAAGAATATTAAGAGTATCGACTTTAATCCCTGTTCCTTTGTTGAAGATGGTTTTAATTCCTGTGCCTAGTATAAGATAGTTGATGGACATTTTACTAGCAAGACCGGAATTGTCAAAAAGAGTGTCGGCTGGCTCATCAAATAAAATGTAAGACATAATGTCATTTTGGCTCATAGCAGGGTTTGATGAAAAGATTAATATAGGAGCATTGAGTGTATTTGTGATGAGAATGATAATATCTTTGTAATCTATAGTCTGATAATGGAGTTTGAGATTGAGTTGTGGATTAAAGTGAGCTTTCCCTGTAAAAATAACTTCACTTTTATCGTTTTTATCAAAACTGAACTCCTTGTCTTGTGCCATTACTTTGCCCCTGAGTATTGTTACTTTTCCTTTATATTTTATTTTTTTGCCAGCATCTTTTAAGACAAAAACATCTGGGATAAATAAAACATCAGCCTGTTTTGTTTTGTATCGGATGGGGTTTACTGCGATAAGATTGATATTGAGATGGAGATTGGAACTTTTTTCTTTTTGCATATCTTGCACTATGATGATATCGTCGTCCGAAATAGCATAATCATGTTGTGGTAGATAAGAGATATTGCCACTAAGTAAAGTGATATTTCCATCTATATCTTGTCTGGCAGTGTTTTCTACATCTATATTGATATTTGTACTTGCATGTAGGTTCATATTGTGTGTTTTTACAGCAAAGTTGTCACTATGGAGATTGAGTTTCATACGACTTTGAAATGGATGAATGATACCTTTTAAAATCAGATTATCATAAACGCAGAACTCATCAACATAAATTGTAGCATTGTTATCGAGATGAATGTGAGAAAGTTTATTTGAGTAAAACTTTTGTTCTTTGTATTTTGTTTTGTAATTGTAAATATTTATAACTTTATTTTTATAGCTTGAACGAATGAGAGTGTCTGTTAAAACATACTTGTTTTGCGAATTTGTTCTCGCACTCAGCCAAGGGGCTTCTACAGTATTGAGCATAGAAAAAGTATCTTTAAAGTTTAAAGTAGAGTTTATATTGACTGCTCCATCATACACAGTTTGCTCGTTTTTTGAAACAAGTTGTAGTTCGTGTAAAAGTTTATTTATTGAGGCTATTGTTGTATGGATTTTGATGGAGGGTTGCATTTTATGGTTGATTTTACCCTTGAGCGTGAAAATAGCTGAACTCAGGTTCCCATATCCATCGATAGATTCTCCTTGTTTGTTTATAAAGAGATGAAGCTGATTGGCATTAATGCTTAGATTACTTGAAGTGTTGTACTCATTGTAAATAATATCTATCGGGGTAAAGAGTTTGAGGTTGTATTTTTTATAAAATTTATTTTGAAGTTTAGGCTCTACTTCCGTAGTCAGCTGTAGAGCGTTATTTTTATATTTAAATGTACCGTTTAGATGAGCTAGTGAATCTTCAGTGTGAAATATTGTATCGATATTTAAAGGAGAAAGAACAACAGCCGAGTAGGAGTTTAGTGAAAAGCGATGTCTCTTTATCTTGTTTGGTAGTGCATCAAAAAAAGAAAGCTGCATTTTTTGATTTTTCAGTTTTACATAATATTTGTTAAAGTCATTAGATACTGCGTTTAGATGATAGTCTGAACTGTTTATATCAAAACTAATATGCTCAAAGTTTCCGCTAATATTTGCATCAAAATTATCTACTGGAATGATTTTTGGATGTTTTACTAAAACAACATTGGCTGTGGAGTGATATTCTCCATCAAGGTTTATTTCACCAGACTGTTTGACTTTTGCAAGCTTGTCCAGATACTTGAGATTATAATCATACTTTGCAGTGTATTTTTTATCATGAAAAAGATAGCTGAGCGTGAGCTTTTGATTGCTAAGAACGATATTGTTATTTTCACGCAGTACAAAATAGTCTATGAAAGTGCTTAGTTGCACATTGTCTTTATCTAGTGCAATATCTACGGCAAGGTAATGAGGTATCTTTTGAATAAAATGAAGATAATGTTTACAAACATAGTCTGAGAGAACAACATTCTTGGAGTGAGCCTTGAGTCTATTGTTGTCTATTTTTCCTTCAATCACTGCGTTTGCATAAAAGGAATGAAGATTTAAAAAGAAATGTTTTGTAGAAAAAGTTTTGTTATACACAAGATTTTTAGTTGTAAAATCAAAAAGGTATTTTTTCCCCTCAATAATGAGTGTTGTTTTCTTCAGTTTGATATCCAGAACTTTAAAAGGGATGATATCAAGTTTACTACTTTGTTCATTATAAGGTATCTTATCAAGATTGAGGTAGAGGTTTTGTGTTTTGATAGTTTTAATGATTGGCTCCAACTCCACAAAAGAAAGTAGTTTGTAATTGAGTTGGATTTTTTTTGCTTTGAGTATATTCTTATACTTTACATCATAGAGTATTACACCGTTAAATAGTGTACCTTGAACCTTTGAATAGTGTACATCATTTGTTTTCAAAAACTTTTCAGCTAAAAATACAAGAGTATATTTGTGCGTAAGTATAATCGTGATGATAAATAATACAATACTTAAAAAGATAGTTGTTCGATGAAAAAAATGATAGGTAGTTTTTATCAAAACAACTCTCCAATATGAAAATGCAAAGCATGCTGCTCAAGAGGGCGAAGTGGATCAAAACCAAAATCTATAGCAAGTGGACCAATAGGTGTCTTATACCGTAAGCCAAAACCGGTACTGTAATACCCAACAGTATTATCTGGAATGTAGTTTTGCCCAATAAAAGTGTTATCATTAAAAATGACACCATTAAAGTCATCATAAATGTGAAATCTATATTCGGCGGTTGTCTCGATGATGGAGTTAAATCCTACGGGGTCGTTGTTGTCATTTTTTGGTCCAAGAAGACGGTAGCCATAGGCTCGATTACTGTTCATCCCTCCGGCAAAAAAACGATAAGATGGCGGAACAGCTCCTTCGTAGGTATGGAGTGAGCCAACACGTACCTTAAACGCAGCGATAGAAGGTTCAAGGGGTAGGATATAGCCACCTGTTACATCTAGCTTATAGTAAGTTGCATCAGAGTAGTTGCCTAAAACTGAGCCTTGCAAAAGAGTGTTAAGAAAGTAGCCCTTTGTTGGATCGAGAATTTTGTCTCTTGTATTATACCGCCAGATAAGCTCAGGAGAGATAAGTAATAAATTTGATTGGGGAAAAAGAGCGAGATTACTACTGTCATAAGTTTTTGAGGTGTCTATAATGAGACTCTCTTGAAAGATATTTGTCTCATCTCTTTGTCTCAAAAAACCTTTAGCAAGTACACGACTCTCTTTAAAACCAAAGAAATCTTCATTTTCGACACTAATTTGTGAACCGAACATATTAAAATTTATCATAGGCATTGTGAAGTCAAGTTTTACTGATTGTTTTATCTTTGTAACTTTTGTCGTAAGAGCAATAGTCTTGAGGTTGCCGAGAAAATTTCTGTGTTTGATTCCAACAGAAGCACTAGGACCCTCATCACTGCTTATACCAAGCCCCATTTGAAAACGTATAGGCTTTTTTGTTTCTTTGACTTTGACTGTTGCATTTACATCATACTTGTTATAGATAACTGTGTCGATAAGTGCTTGAGAAATTCCATCATATGCATAAAGATTTCTATAACTTTTATCGACGCTCTCATGCGTATAAGGCTCATTTGTTTTGATGTAAAGTAAAGAGGATATGATGTCTTTATGAATGTTCTTTGGACTAAAAATTTCTATATTTCTAAAAAAACATATATTGTTGGGCTCTATTTTGTATATGATTTTTGCACTATTTTTTTCTATGTCGATGTAGGCTTTTGTTTCATACTCTGCATTACAGTATCCCTTGTCTTCATACGTAAATCTTAAATCTTTTTTACTTTGAATGAATTTCTGAGCATCAAAAATATCACCTACTTGAAAAGGAATCGTGTCATTTATATCCAAAGAAGAGTTGATTATTATTTTAGATATTTTGATAGGTACGCTTTCGTTGATATCAAGGGTAACACTTTTATTTTTTATATGTGATGTGATCTGCGCATGATAAAAACCATGTGATTTATAAAAGTCTTTTAAGGTATCTATTGCGATAGAAAGGATTTTTGGATTTATTGTTGGCTCAGCCTTGTAAAATTCATAGGCATAGGGTTTATAGATATCTAAAGCTTCATAGAGTTCTCTTTCACTCAGGTGTTTATTTCCTTGAAAATAGAGTAAATAAGACTCTGCAAAAAGATTTGATGTTAGTAGTAATAAAAAAAGTATTTGTTTGATTTTCATTGAATAAGAGTATAGCATATTGAAGTAAAAAATTGGTGGAGCTGTGCGGATTACAACTATGCCTTTTTTATGTCCTTATTCTGATTAGTATAAAAAAACGCTCCCTAAAACACTCCCTAAAATTCTTTGCTTAAATTTTTTTGCAAAACAACATTTTTATGATGTCTACTAAGTAAACTATTGGCATCAATGCCAACAATAAAAATATTATAGCAATTAATCCTGTAAAAGTTGCCACTACTGGAGAAATCATTATAAAAAAGATAAAATCATCACTAAATATTTTCATATCATCAAAAACAAATATGCAAAAGCCAACAACATAAGAGGCTAAAAAAAGATGATTTTCTAAAAAATTTAACATAATTTTATCTTTTTTGATG
>NZ_JALSKT010000068.1 GCF_026988655.1 Sulfurimonas sp.
GGCCATTTTGTTTCATTGGAGTGACAATCAGCGCATGCATTGGTAAATATCGTCTTTGTTTGCACAGAATCCCATTGTGGTTCGTTCATAACTTTTGGATTTGTATGGTCTCTTCCATAAGGAACAAATTGTATCAGTACAAATAACCCGATGAGAAATAAAATTATTTTCTTCAAACTCATCGCATCATCCCTTGCCCCATGCCTCTACCTTGTCCTTTACCACTTCTTCCTTTAGCTTTAGAAGATTGAGCTAAAATGTAATTTGCTAATATATTAAGTTCACCAAGGGAGAGGTTGTTAAAAGGTGGCATAGCAGAGTCGCTAAAGCGTGGATATTTCCCTTTTGAGCCATTTTGTATGCTATTGATTATGACAGATTTTGCTTCATCTGCATAAAAACGCTTGTTTCGTCTTCCTATGCCTGCAAAAGCAGGTGCATTTTTCATACTTGCAATGGCATGACAAGACAAGCAACCATTTTCTTGCATAATTTCTTGAGCACTTTGTGCAAAAAGAGAGACACTTGTTACTAAACTGATGAGTAGTATTTGAATTTTCATTGTAATATCCTTATGAAAGTTGTAATCTTCAAGAAGTATATCACTTTAGTGTTACAGCAATGTTAAAAGAAGGAATGAGATTTAGCTATAATTACGTCGTTAGATTCCTTTGGATTAACCAGTTAGTCCTGCAGAAATCTGCCTAGCACTAGAGCTATTTGCTCTTTGCTGAAGTTGGGGTTATTTATGGAGAGGTACTTATTATGAGAATTGCATTTGTGGGTGACATTGTTGGTCAACCTGGACGGGTGATGTTACGGGATTATCTGTCAAAATTAAAAGAGAAAGAAAATATTGATTTTGTAATTGTGAATTATGAAAATGCTTCTCATGGTTTTGGTTTGACACTAAAAAACTGTAATGAACTTTTTTCTTATGGTATTGATGTCATGAGTGGGGGCAATCACACTTGGGATAAAAAAGACATACTCCCTTTACTTGATTCTCATGAAATTTTGCGTCCTCACAACTACCCAGAAGAAGTTCCCGGAACGGGCTGTAAGGTTTATGAAGTTGCAGGAGAAAAACTTGCAGTACTTAACCTAATGGGACACTACGCTATGCCTTACACTGACAACGCTTTTCGTTGCGCACAAAAAACAGTTGCCGAGCTAAACGCAGTAGGGGTGAAAAATATATTTATAGATTTTCATGCAGAAGCGACAAGTGAAAAACGTGGGATGATGATGCTTTTAGAAGGAAAAGTAAGCGGGATTATAGGAACACATACGCATGTTGGCACGGATGACTTTCAAGTGGCACAAGGCACTGCATATCTAAGTGATATGGGGCTTACTGGTTGTCGTGACAATGTCATAGGGATGGATGCAAAAGTGCCACTGAAACAGTTTTTGACAGGAATGAGGGGACATTTTGACATTCCTAAAAAATGTAAAAAGATTTTGCAAATTGCCATAATGGACATTTGTGAGGGTAAATGTACGAATGCTTTTAAAATCAAACAATTTGATAATGGAAAAATAATCCGCACAGAGGCTTGGATAGAAGAAGATTAGGCAGTTATTTTGTAGTAGTTGTCATTTTCGATGTAGGTGTTTACCATTTTCATTTTTATATTACTTGCATCAGGAAGTTTGGTGTCTGACTTGATAAATACTGCTTTAGGCTTTTGTATGAAAGAGTAAAGTGAGGAGTTGTCTTTGTAGGCAACCTGTGCACTTTGCAAGGTGTTGATTTTGACAAATTTATTTTGTGTAAATTGCTGCGTTTGTTCTTGAAGTTTTTGTTGATTTTTTAAGACTTTGTAGTCTGAGATGAAATTAATCGGCAGTTTAGTAGATGTTGCTTGATTTGGTGTTTGTTCTTTTGCTGTGAGTGCAGCCTTTGTGCTAAACGCAGTAGCACTCTCTTTTGTCGACTTTTTAGTCTCTGATGGAGTTGGTAATATGTAAGTATTGTAGGATGAAACAAACATAAACCTCTCCTTCTTAATTTTTCTACCAATATTCTAACATTATTTTCATAAAAAGTATAATATAATTAGAAAAATTATTTGAGGCTAAAAATATGAGTGCAACAATCGTAATTGTAGATGATGAAGAGGATTTACTCGAACTTTTAGAGTACAATTTACAAAAAGAGGGTTTTGAGACTATCGGGTTTTTAAACACAAAAACAGTTGCACAAATTCTTAGCGAAGAAGAGATAGATTTACTCATTATGGATAGAAATCTTCCTGGAGTTGAAGGAAGTGAATTTATAGCAAAACTTCGGGATGAGGGGATAGATGTCCCCGTTATCTTTTTAAGTGCTAAAGATAAAGATGAAGATATAGAAGAGGGTTTTGTGCGCGGTGGTGATGACTATATGACTAAGCCTTTCAACATGAAAGAACTGCTTCTTCGCGTAAAGTCAATTTTGAAAAGGACTTCTCGAAAAGTTGAAGAGGGAAAATTAGCATATAAAGATTTGCTCTTAGATAAAAGTACAAGAACACTAAGTGTAGAGGGTCAAGATGTTGATGTTACAAAACTTGAGTTTGATTTACTTTGTGAATTTATTATAAATAAACATAATGTACTTGATCGAGATTATTTACTTGAACATGTCTGGGGAGATAGTGAAAATTACCAGTATAAAACTGTGAACGTAGCGATCAACAGACTAAAAGAGAAGATAGATCCACAAAAAAAGAAAGAGTACATTGAAACAGTAAGAGGGGTTGGTTACAAACTTTGTTAGATTTAAAAAAAGCGATTTATACAAGATTTTTCTCTATTATGATTACCTTATTTATTGTTTTGTTGGTGAGTGCATATATCTTGATAAAAAACCTGATCCTTGAAAACATTAACTATGAAACAAATGATGTTGTTATGCTTTTAGATACTTATAATAGCATTTGGGCTGGGATATTTGTCTTGTTTATAGTGGGGCTTGGTATTAGTTTTATATTTGTGAAAAAATTTGCAGATGAAGTGACAAGAGATATCAACAATTTTACAAAATATCTTGAAGAGATAAATAAGAAAAACTATGAAGCTCCCATACAGATTCAGCACTATTTAGAGTTTTTGAAAATGTCTTTAGTCTTTAAAAACCTAGTAAAAAGACTGAAGTCTAAAGATAAAAAATAGAAGTTTTATAACATATTGACATATTTTATGCTTCTTCTTTTTAACTAGGATATATTTTCACTTTTAGGAGTGAAAATGAGAGATTTTCGTAAAATTATAGAAGTGTTAAAAGCATCAATGTCGGAGTCAAACGCAGTAAAAAGACGGATATACGACAAAGATGTAGCAAAACTTTTAAACATCCCCCAGTCAAAGTTTGCAACGATAAAAAAAAGAAACTCCACACCCTATGTGGAGCTATTACACTATTGTAAACAAGAGGGTTTATGTTGTAGTGAGTTGTTTTTTGACTAAATTTTAGACTGAATAGTCACTTTTTTAGCTTCAAATATCTCGATGGCTTTTTGAACCATAGGCTCTTTTGTTATGTCGGTGCCATTGATTTCGTCTTGCTCAGATGGCTCTGCGCAGTTTGTCACACAAGATGCTCCTCCACCCATTTCAATATCTCCTATCGTCGAGCCACTTTGTTGTTCCTGAGTGTAGTCGTTTTGAGGAATGTCGTTTTGAGAAATGTCAATATGTGGTTCTTCTGCCTCTATGGGTTTTGAGCAAGCTACACCTTTAATCTTTGTCTCAAAAGAGAAGACTTCTCTTACGAGTTGTTTGATGACACTATAACCATGTTTAAGAACTTTTTTGCAAGCTTCATCTGCGCAACTCTCCCAAGTTAAAGTATTTTCAGAAAAAGAAATATAGGTGATATTGTTTGTAAAACACTCTCCGAGTTCATAGTTTCTGTCTTTGATTTTGCGAAGAAGCTCTTCATATAAGAGTGCCCCTTTATCCTCTTTAGGCGCTACTTCTTCCTCTGCTTTGGCAACTACAGGTTCTGGCTGCGTTTGAACAAGCGTTTCTTCTTTTTGTACTTGGGCAACTTTACCATTCATCTCTGGTGTCGTTGTTTGTACTTTTACCTTTGGCGCTGGAGGTGTTACTTCTTGAACGACATCTACGGGTGTTTGTGCAGGTACAACAATCTCAGGTCGTTGAACATCTTTTTGAAATGACTCTATCATCTGGTCAATTTCTCGAATACGCAGCGCTTCTATCATTTTAAAAAATATCATGGAAAGGACAAAAGAACCATCTGCATTGATGCTAAAGAGGTATTTTGACTCGCTGAGTATTCTAAAAAATCTATCTAGAACTAGTGTTGAGAAAAGGGCATCTTGATTGTACATTTTATCTTTTAGATAGGCTATGAGCTCATCAACAACCATCTCACTCTCATAATCTTCAAGAACTTTTGTGTACTCAACTAAGGCAGCATAGTCTTTAGCAAAGACAGCATTAAAAAGCTCTGCAATAAATTTTGGATCAACAAGTCCAAGCATATCTGTAACTGTTTGAACATCGACATAATTTTTGGAGTAGATGATGGCTTGATCAAGAAGTGTGAGTGTGTCACGAAGACTACCACTGCCACTTCTAGCCAATATCTCCAAGGCATCAGTTTCATACTCGATACCCTCAAGTTTTAAAATATGTGCCAAGTGGTCAATGACTTTGTTTGTCGCAATACTTTTAAACCTAAAGTGCTGTGTTCGACTTAAAATTGTAGCAGGAAGTTTGAGGGGATCTGTCGTCGCAAGAATAAATTTCACATACTCAGGCGGTTCTTCAAGCGTTTTTAAAAGGGCATTAAAAGCCTCTTTTGTGAGCATATGGACTTCATCAATGATGAAAATTTTATAACGTGCTACGGTTGGTTTGTATTTAGTTTGCTCTACCAAATCACGAATATCATCTATCTTACGAGAAGATGCCCCATCCATTTCGATGATGTCCATGTGACGGTTCTCTTTTGCCATGATACAGTTGGAACATTTATCACAAGGTTGATGGCTCATGCCTTCTTCACAAATGAGTGCTTTAGCAAATATACGTGCAGTAGAGGTCTTTCCACTTCCTCTGAGTCCAGAAAAAAGGTAAGCGTGAGAGAGCCGGTTGGAATCAAGTGCAAGTGAAAGTGTTTGTGCGACCGTCTCTTGCCCTATAAGTTCGTCAAAGTTTGTGGGACGATATTTTCTAGCTAATACTTCAGATGCTTCTTTCAAAAATGACTCCATTGTGGAAAGGTACTTAATTAAAAAGATTTTAGCATTTAAAGAGTTAAAAGATTATTTAACTCTGCTATAATTCTCTCAAACTTTCAAGGAAAAATTATGAGTGAAGAGAATATCAAACCGGCTAAAAAATACTATGACAATATCAGTGTAGGACAACGTACAAAACAGGTAATTTACTTTGTTGAACAACATGATAAGCCAGTGCATTTTGACCTCTTTTGCCAAGAAACTCCAGCTCTTAAAACAGTTCTCCTTGTAAAAAGCAAAAAAACAGCAGATATGCTGAGTGGATTTTTAAAAGAGAAAAATCTAAACGCAGTAGTTGCACATGGAAACCATAGAGCCACGCAGATACAAGAGGCGTTGCAAGCTTTCAATGCAGATGAAGTCAATCTTTTAGTAACAACAAATGCAATCTTTGCAACACTTGAGTTACAAAATGTACAAAGAGTTGTCAATTATGATTTACCGCAAGAACCTGAGCAATATTTTAAATCACTGCGTTTGATTGATGAAGTGGGTGAGTCTATCTCTTTTGTAAGCAGTGCAGAAGAAAAAATGCTCGATACCTTAGAGTATATGATGCGTCATGATATACCAAGAAAAGAGATAGAGAGTTTTACGCATACACAAAAACCTGAGCAAAGTATGTTGCCAAAAGACAAAACAAAAAAACCACGCCATAAGAAAGTAGCCCTTAAAGCCAAAATAAAAGCACAGAAAAAAGCGAAATGGGGACCGAGTTTAGAAGAAAATAAAGACTCTTAAAGTTTAGAGACGGCTTCTTTAAACTCATCGCCCCTTTGAGCATAAGAGCGAAATTCATCTAGACTTGCAGCTGCTGGAGAGAGGAGTGCGACTTCATGAGTTTGTAAATCTGTATCTATATGGGCAATAGCATCCCCAAGGTTGAGACACTTCTTTGCTTGGATATTGTACTTGTTTGCGAGTTCTATAAGTTTGTCTTTATTTGAACCTATAGCGTAGATTTTGAGCTTTTTATCTGCTAAAAATTCAAAGAGTTCATTTAAGTCAACTCCTTTGTCATCACCACCTAAGATTAGTCGGATGAAAGAATTCTCATAGCGTTTTACTGCGGCAATTGTGGCATCAAGATTTGTTGCTTTTGTGTCGTTAACCCAAAGACGATTTTTACTATCTTTGCACTCTTCTTGCCTATGCGGGTCAAGCGTAAATGAATTTATTTTCTCATAGTCAATATCTTGAAAAAGTATCTTCTCAACTGCCATTGCCAAAAGGGCATCCATTAAAAAAGCACCTTTAAATTTTACTTTTTTTGTGTTGATAGCGAAAATTTTAGCTAAATCTTCTTCATCTTTATAGCTTATGACTTTTGCTTTTGTAGGCGTATTTTTATACGCTTGGGGGATGATAGCTGTGTCATTTTCTTGCATAAGAGAGAGTGGTTTTAATTTGTCGCTGATGTAGGCTTGCATATCTCCGTGCCAGCTCAAATGGTCAGGGCTTAGCGGTAGTAAAACGTAGATATTTGGGTACGCTGTATTTGTGTAGTGCATGGTAAATGAGCTTGTCTCAAGTATCCATATCGCTGCGTTTTGGTCAAGCTCTGCTAGAGCTGTACCGATGTTTCCACCTGCGAGTGCACCTTTGTCTTGCAAGAGATGATGCATCATTTGCGTGGTGGTTGTTTTCCCATTTGTTCCGCTTATCCAAATCTTAAAGGGTTTTGTTTTGGCGAAATAATCATATTCGCTTATAAGATTTTTTGCTTTTTGGATGAGAGGATTATGTGGTGCAATACCAGGAGAAGTAATCTCTAAGTCTGATAACTCTGCATCAAATTTACTAGCAGGGCGAACAAGTGAGCCATTGGCATCACGAAATGCTTTTGTGCATTTATCATCATAAAAGACTGCATTTGGCAGGTACTTGACAAGTGGTTTTGTTGTTATGCCATGTCCAAAAATTGAAATATTTTTATGCTTATTCATAGAGCCACTTTTGTGCAATTTTTCTGAGTGCTTCTGGGTTTTCAGAAGCGAAAAAACTCAGCTTACTCTCTTCGTATTTTTTATCTAAATGAAATTTTTCTTGGAGATGTTCAACGATGGCATCACCTGAGTGAATTAAGAGTGTTTTTTCTCCAAAATACTCTTGAAGTGCTTTGGAAATAAGCGGAAAGTGTGTACATCCAAGAATAAGAGCATCAGGTGCTTCAATATCGCAAAAGTAATGACTTAGCGCTGCGTTTAGAATTGCACCTTCGTAGAGTTCTTCTTCAACGAGAGGAACAAACAAAGGCGTTGCTTTGGTTTGTAGAGATTGGAAGCCTTCAGTGTTGAGACCAAGTTCATAGGCTTTTGAGTTAACCGTTGCTTTTGTACCGATAACTAAAATATGGGATGATTTTTCTTTTACTGCGTTTGAAGTGGCTAAAACACCAGCTTGAACAACTCCAATGATAGGACAAGTCGCAGCTTCTCGCATCTCATCAAGGGCATAAGCACTCACAGTATTGCAAGCAACTATGATAAGGTCAAGCTCAAAGTTTTTAAAAAACTCTACAGCTTCAATCCCATAACGAATGATAGTGTTTTTGTCTTTGGAACCATAAGGAACACGAGCAGTATCACCAAAATAGACAATCTCTTCAAAAAGTTTTTTATCTAGGAGTGATTTTACGACAGTTAAACCACCGATGCCACTATCAAAAACACCAACTTTCATTATTTGTCTGTATTCATACTTTCTAAGAACTCAGCATTTGTTGCTTTTTTACCCATTGTATTGTAGATAAATTTGAGTGCTTCAACTTCATTGTCTTGTTTGTGAAGCATTTGACGAAGGATAAATACTTTTTGTAAGACTTCAGGACCGATAAGAAGTTCATCTTTGCGTGTTCCAGATTTAAGAATGTCAATAGCAGGGTAGATACGTCTATCTGCGATTTTACGATCAAGAACAACTTCCATATTACCCGTACCTTTGAACTCTTCAAAGATGACTTCATCCATACGGCTTCCAGTATCAACAAGTGCCGTTGCGATGATAGTTAAACTTCCACCATGCTCAATGTTACGAGCAGCACCAAAGAAACGTTTAGGACGGTGAAGTGCATTTGCATCAACACCACCTGAGAGTACTTTACCGCTTGAAGGTGTTACTGTGTTATACGCACGTGCAAGACGAGTGATAGAGTCAAGCAAGATGACAACATCACGACCAAGTTCTACGCGTCTTTTTGCTTTTTCTATTACCATTTCAGCAACTTTTACATGGTTTTTTGCAGGCATATCAAAAGTAGAACTATACACTTCACCTTTGACACTTCTTTCCATGTCTGTTACCTCTTCAGGACGCTCATCAACAAGTAAAACCATCAAATCAACATCAGCATGATTTGTTGTTATCCCATGCGCTATCTCTTTTAAAAGCTCTGTTTTACCAGATCTTGGAGGTGCAACAATAAGACCACGTTGTCCTTTCCCAATAGGAGAGAACAAGTCCATCATACGACCGGTTAATCCTTTTTCACGGTACTCGAGTTTGAGTTGCTCTGTTGGATAGAGGGGTGTAAGGTTCTCAAAAAGTGGTCTTTTTTTACTCTCTTCAGGTGGAAGGGAGTTTACTGCTTCTATCTTGATAAGTGCATAATAGCGCTCTTGATCTTTTGGAGGGCGAACTTGACCAGTTACCACATCTCCATTTCTGAGTGCAAAGCGTTTTATTTGTGTGTTAGAAACATAAGCGTCATTGATAGACTCATTGAAACTTTGATCGATTGAACGGATGAAACCATAGCCATCTTGCATGATTTCTAAAATACCGCTAAAAAGGATAAATCCACCCTGTGCAGTTTGTGCCTTTAAAATCTCAAAGATAACATCTTGACGTTTAAGCTCATTAGGAGCTTCTACACCAAGTTCTGTTGCAAGATCAACAAGTTCTTGAATGCTTTTTGTACGAAGTTCTTCAACACTTGAACCTTTTACAGGAGTATGTGTTCTACTTTTTGAATTGTTGTTATTACGATTGTTTTGTTTTTTACGAGGTTGTGAAGGGGTTGTATTTTCACTCATATATATGACTGCCTTAACTTTTTGGGATTTTAATTGCGGGAAAGATTGAGAAGATATCTTGCATATCTATCTTTTGTTGATGAAATTTTACAATAACTAAAGTATGATTGTCAAGTTTTTAGTTGAAGCTGTGCTTGATCAAGTGTTATTTGCGTACTCTGTGCGAGTTTTCTCACTTCGTCTGCGACAACAGCAAACCCACGTCCATGCTCACCAGCACGTGCTGCTTCTATGGCTGCATTGAGGGCAAGAAGATTGGTTTGTTTTGCAATTTGGGAGATATCTTCAAAAATTGTAAATATTTCTTGCTGCGTTTGCTTAGTCTTTTCTTCACT
>NZ_JALSKT010000069.1 GCF_026988655.1 Sulfurimonas sp.
GAGAATTATTTTAGCCGCTGCCTCTGGATTGTTCTTGCAAAAATCTATAGCTTCTTGTTCTGTCATAATATGTATGTTTAAGCAATTTTTGTGCCTATTTTTTTGTTTGGTGCTGAATGGTTACAAAGTTTAAAGCTAAAGATGGTCGATGATTATTTAGTAAGTTATAAGAAAAAATGATTATTCAGACCCCAGTATTTTTCATTAAGCCAAAAATGGCATTGGTCGTGCTGAGAACGGCGAAGTTTCTTCACATAAAGATGCAAAACAAAGAATTGCTAAATGGCTCTCACACTAGAGTGGTCAGAAGAGGCGCTTGAAGATATAGAGTCTATCGCGCCACTTACTAAGAAAAAAATCTATAATAAAAGTTTTGAATCAAACGCATTTTTGTTCTGCTGAGTGCTAGGTTTCCACTAGGGACTGTTCCACTTGTTACTGTTGTTCCCGCAGCTATCATCACATCATCTTCTATAGTTACCGGTGCGACAAGTTGGCTATCACTGCCGATGAATACATTTTTACCGATGATAGTTTTATATTTTTTGATACCATCATAGTTACAGGTAATCGTTCCTGCACCAATGTTGGTTCCTTCATCTATTTCACTATTGCCAAGGTAGCTGAGATGTCCAGCTTTTACACCTTTGAGTGTTGATTTTTTGACTTCTACAAAGTTGCCGATATGGGTATCTTCAATGTTAGAGAGTGGACGAAGATGTGCCATAGGACCACAGTCGGAATTTTTCATGATGCTGTCTTCAACAACACTACCAGCTTTGATATGTGAGTTTATAATCTTACTATCTCCTGTAATGCGACAGCCATTCTCAAGGATACATTCACCCTCAAACGCAACGCCTTCTTCGATATAGATAGTAGAAGGAAGTTGCATAATGACGCCTTCTTGCATCCAGTGTGTTCTTATTCTGTCTTGCATAATCTCTTCAGAATCTGCCAAATCTTTTTTAGAGTTTACACCTTTAAAGTGTTCTTCATCAACTAAAAGAGGAACAATACTCAGTCCATCATTTTTTGCCATAGCGATGACGTCTGTAAGGTAATACTCTTCTTGTGCATTGTCATTTGAGAGAAGTGGAATGTACTTTTCTAACACATCTTTTGAAAAAGCATAGATTCCTGCGTTTACTGTTGTTGTGTTGAGTTCACCGTCATTGGCATCTTTTTGTTCTACGATATATTGTACGTGATTGTCTTTAATGATTACACGACCATATCCGTTTGGATCTTCAAGATCAAAAATACTCATGATAACATCATCATCAAGTTCTAAAAATCCTTGTAAAGCTTTTGAAGTAATGAGTGGCATATCTCCATTTAAAACCAAAACTTTTTTGTTTTTTGCTTTGACATTTTTCATAGCTCCACCAGTTCCTGGAAACTTCTCTGCATCTTGAACGACAAAGTTGATATTGTCAAAATACGCTTGCATTTGCTTTTGTACTTCTTCTTTTTGGTGGGCAATGACAACGGTAATATCATCTGAGATTTCTTGAGAAGCTTTAATGATATGATAAAGCATAGGCTTTCCGCTTATGTTATGTAAAACTTTGGCTTTTGGCGATTTCATACGGCTGCCTTTTCCTGCAGCTAAGATGACTATACTGATATTATCTTTGTTCATTTTTTCTCTTTTTGTTTTGATTTTGGAATTTTACCATTATTTATGAATATTTTTCAACTTTATTTTTCATATTTTGATAAATATAGAGTGTAGAGAGTGAACCAACAAGCATTCCAGCTAAAACATCACTAACAAAATGATCAGCAGCTAAAATACGTCCACTTGCAAAAACTAACCCAAGACTTAGCCAAAGGTAAGTATATTTTGGAAAGAGTAAATAAAGATACATTACTGTAGCAAAAATAGTAACAGTGTGACCCGATGGAAATGAAGAGTAGGTTGATGGAGAATGAAATAGCGTTGTAAAATGAACTTTCATCTTTTCAACAAAGCCTAAATCAAAATTCTTAAAAAGTAAAAATCCATACTCAGTATCTTCATATTTGAGTCCTTTAGGGCGAATACGACCAAAAAACAATTTCAAAAGAATACTGATAAGACCAGAAAAAACATTGATATAAAAGAGAAATAAAAATCTATTTTTATAGAGTTCGTTTGGTTTTTTGTATTTGAAATATAAAAATCCAAGCACTCCTGTACCTATATACCATTGAGATTCACCAAAGATACTTAAGAATTTTCCGATGGGTTTAAAGGTCTCTTTATGTGCTATGAAATACAGAGCCACTTCTTTATCAAAATAATTGTAGCTTACAAAAATAAGACTTATAATGAAAAATACTAGGATAGCGATTTTACTTTTTGAAAATATCATTGTAAACCTTGAAAATTTCTACACATTACTAAGTCAATAGTGTTTACTTTATGCTTATGCAACATAATATCGAATTTTTTAAGAGGTTCTATCTTGTCACACTTCATATATTTTTCAAGATTTTTATGAAAAAACTTTGTTTGGATTATCACTAAATCTTTGCCAACTTTGTTTTTATCTTCCCATAAATCAAACTGATCTTGACGTTTATCTATGAGATAAACCTTTGTTTTATAAGGATTGTTGTAATACATTGCACGAGAAGCAAGCGTCCAGTTTGTCACGGCTATAGCTTCTTTGTTTGGATCTTTGATGGCGGCGTTTGCTTTTTTTATGATGGTGTCCCATCCGTAAATATCTCTGTGGATTGATTGGTAATCAGGAAAAGGAATAAACTTCAAGACAAGTTCTGCGTAGGCTAGGGCACTGAGAAGTAGTCCAAAAGCGATGGCAATTTTGACATATTTTTTAGAAACATTTAACATGTAGTATGTACCAATAGGAATAAAAAGCATATAAAAAAGAGCCGACCAGTGAGGCAGAGCAGTCTTATATAAAGATGCGTAAGTAAAAAATGCAATGAGTGTAAGTCCAAATAAAGCACTTAAAAAGAGTGTATTGTTTTGAGAACGAAATGCTTTATAAAGACCATAAAAAGCAAGAGGAAGCAAGAGAGGATTGTAAGCTCCAAATTGTGCACCAAGTGAGCGAAAAAATCCTAACCAATGAATACTTTTACTGCCTACAACATGAGAACTTTGATAGGAAAAACTTATCCAATCATGGAGAATATTCCAATATATTACAGGTGAAATAATAAGGAGTGCAACAACAATAGTGAGCAAAATCTTAGGTGAGATAAAAAGTGCGTATCTTTTTTTTATGATGAAATATGCAATGATGGGCAAAACAAATAAAACAGCAGTATACTTACTCAAACCAGCAAGACCTAGTAAGACCCCAAGAGTAAGCCAGTTTTTGAGTGAGTTATTTTCTTCTAGTTTTATGACACTCAAAATGATAGGAATCATAAACAAAAACAGCAGTGTGTCCGGCATGAGCATTAAAAATAGGGCGTTAAAAATAAAAGAAGCGTAAAGTGATAATACAGCTAGAAAAGCTTTGTTTGCATTTTTATCTATCTGATAGAGTAGTTGATATAAAAAAATAGAAGTAAAAAATCCGATAAGCACGGCACTCACTCTTGCACCAAATTCGTTAACTCCAAAAATAGAGGTAAAAAAATACTGTGTCCAACCAACTAGCGGAGGATGGTCAAAGTAACTCCAGTCTAAATGAATAGCATACAAAACGTAATGTGCTTCATCAACTCCAAGACCAACATAAGGAGCTATAAGTAGCCTGAGAACAGCTACTAAAGTGATGAAAATTAAAAAACCTCTATGTTCTTTAGAAAGAAAGTTCATCAAGTTTAAATTTTAGTGTGTTAAACACCCAATCAGGTGTAATTACTTTGATACATTGGTTGTCTGTACAAGGTGTTTTTCTATGGTTTGAAGCACTTACACAAGGCGAACAAGACATACCAGCGAAGATAGGAGTGCTAGGACCTAGTGAGCCATACAGTGCAGGAGTCTCAGGACCAAAAATCACAAAAGTATGCATATCTGTAATGGAAGCAAAATGCGCAGGACCAGAGTCATTTGTAAGCATAAAGGCACTTACGCTGTAAAGAGCAGGAAGTTGTAAAAACTTCACACTACCCGCAAAGTTTATACAACGTTTGTCATTGACATAGTCACTTAAAAGCTGTGCTCCTTCTTTTTCAGAAGGAGCACCAGTGAGTAAAATGATAGCATCTTGATTGTAGTCAAGAATTTTTTTGATGACTTCACCATAATTTTCTCTGTTCCATCTTCTTTGAGGTAGTAAATCTGATGCATTGGAGTTTACTAAAATGATAGGATTTTTGTTTTTATCAAAACCATCATACATACCTGCAATAATGCCAAGAACTGACTCTTTTTCTTCATCGCTGATAACTGCTTTGGCAATTTGAATCTCTTCATCAGGAATGATTCTTTTTGTAAATGGGACTTCTTGCTTTTCACTTAAGAGAGCATCAACCAAAGCGATGAAGTTTTTGGCGATATGTTGATGAGGATTGTAGGCTACTTTATGGGTTAAAAAATCTCCACGGTAAAGACCTTCATTGTGAAAAGCATGAAATCCTACTCTATTGACTGCTCCACTCGCACCTGTTAAAAGAGCGGTAAATCGAGAAAATAGTTCTAAATCTATAACTGAATCAATGTGTTTATCTCTACACCATTGTAAAAATGCCAAAGTCGTTTTTGCAATGTCTAAGATACCATCTTCATTGATTGTAAAAATATTTTCTTCTTTGACTGTTTCTAGTAGCTGCAAAGAGACTTTGTTTTTTGAAAAGATGACGAAAAAAAGTTCACCATCAATATTTTCTTTGAGTTTTCTCATAGCTGGGTCAACTAAGATAGAACTTCCCATCTCTGAGAGTTCGATAAGAAGCACATTTCTTGGTTTTATTTGAGGTTCTGATACAAAAAAGTTTATAGTTTTTTTAATGACTGTTCCAGCAAAGGCAAGTGGCACACCTGCGTAGTGGTCAATATTTCTCATAGTATCTACATTCATATATTTTCCTTATTTGAGTTTAGTATTTTTTTTATTTTTTAGCCAAAAGTAAGAACCTGGAATAGCACTGATAATGAGTAAAAGACCGTAAAGAATACTCATAGCTAAAACTTTTGCAGGATCCGCACCAACTAAAGTGAAGATACCAACCATAGCACCCTCACGGATTCCCCATCCTGCAAGTGAGATAGGGATGATAGTAAGTAAAAATACAGGAGGCAATGCAATAAGTAGCATTTGAAAACTTAGGTGTGCGTCAATACTAAGCGCAATACCATACATCGCTAAAACAGTAAAAAGATGAACTGCAACTGAGATACTAATGTGTTTAAGAAGTAATGTTTTAGATGTGTAATGCTCGTTCAAACGTCTTGAAAGTCTGTGAAGTAAATTGATCACTTTGACTTTTTCAAGGAAATCAATACTGTGAAAGACAAATAAAGATGCAAAGCCAAGTATCCCAATCAGTGAAATCGTGATGATAAGTTGTGAAAAATCTGATGGAAATGTTCCATAAAAAATTACAGAAGCGATAAGATTTAAAACTAAAAGACCTACAAGACCAATAACTCTATCAATAAAAACATCATAAAAAGAGTCTTTTTTGTCATAACCAGCTTTTGTCAAATCAATAACTCTTACAGCATCACCACCTATACTACTAGGGAGAACTTGATTGAAAAAAGTACCTTTAAAATAGCTTTTTACATAAAATGATAGGCTCTCTTTAAATGCCAAAAGTTTAGATATTTTAAACCATCTGTAGGCTGCAAGATACGTACTCGCAAGTTGTAAGATAAATGCTAAAAGTATCCATCCTCCATGACTTTTTGCCAAAATAGCCCATAATTCATAAAAGTCAATATGTTGAAATAGATAATAAAAAATTGCTATAGTTATAAGTAGTTTAATTGTATTTTTCATTCGATACCAAGTTTTTAAGTAAAGAGTATTTTACCCAAAAGTTGCTTTACTTTTATTGACCGATTGGATCACTCACGCGATAAAGATAAAAAACTCTTTTTTTTGGGATCACTACATTTGTATCAATAAGCTTTACATTTTTGTAAAGTTTTTGAAGTTCTGCATCTTTTCTATGGTTACGCATAAGTACCAAACCATCTTGTAAAAAGTCAGCTTTTCGCCACATATCATACTGTGAATATCGTGAATGTGTTGCTACATCAGTATCAGGATGCTTAGGAAGATAGTATTTTAGGTAGGCTGCAAGAGCAAGATGGTCTCCATAAAATTTATCGTGCGGTTTTGCAAAGCTAGCAACTCGCTGAATAACTTTATCACTATTGTACATCTCTTTACGAATGATATCGAGATGAAAAAGCAAAAGATATCTGCCTAAGAGGGAGAAAAACAGAGCAATTAAAAGTCCCCATTTAAAAAGTTTTGTAAGCTTATAGCGAGATATGACAATGGCAACGATTATGACACCACCTATATATGCCGGCGCATCAAAATTGAGTCCCATATTTTTATAAAGAGACTTGTATAAAAAGAGACCTATGGTCACAACAACACTTAAAGAGAGAAAAAAGAGCTTTTCATTTTTGAAAAAAAGTTTTTCTTTATAAAGATAATAAAAAAGAATCCAGGCAAAAACCGGTGAAAATATACCAAATTGACCAGCTATAAAGGTAAAAAAGCTTTCTAATTTGATTTTAAAGACTTCAGTAGAACCATGATGAAGTTGAAATAAAAAACTTATCCAGTCATGTTTGTAGTTCCACCATATCATTGGAGAGACAATTATCAAGGCTATAGATAAGGTAATGTAAAATTTAATATTAAACAATATCTCTCTTTTTTTGATGACAATAAAAAGTAAAATAGAAGTAATGAGTAAGATAGAAGTGTATTTACTCAGCATCATAAGACCTATCATTACACCAGCTAAAACATACTCTTTAAGTGAGCCAAAAAAGAGTGCTCGGTAAGAGTAGTATAGGGAAAGTGTCCAAAAAAGAATAATAGGTGCATCTGTAGTAGTTATGATGTATCCTGCATTTACTATAATAACACTGAGAAAAATAAGTATAGCATTGAGTGCCGTTTTTTCATCAGAGAGTTCTTTTGTAAATCTAAAAATATAAAATGCAGTTACAGTAAAAGAAAAGACATTTACAAGACGAATGCCCCATTCACTTTCAGAAATAAAATTGGTGAGATAAATCATAAAAGCAATCATTGGTGGATGATCATAATATCCTGCTTGTAAATGCTTGCTCCACATCCAGTAGTAAGCTTCATCTCCATGTAAAGGTACAAAACTATTATATATTGTAGAGAGTATAGCCATTATAAGAATGAGTGTGTAGGCAGAGCGTTTTGGTGAGTTGTAGAGTTTTTCAAGCATGATATAGATGTCCCTATACTTTTAGTGGCGACATTATACAATAAAAGATTTCTTTTGGATTTATTGTGGTATTATAATGTAAATGTAAATTTCTGTAAGGTATGTGAATGGATTTAGGTACGGTCATTGGTATAGTGTTAATTATGGCTCTTTTACTCGGAGCTATGGTTATGGGTGTTGGTGTCGGTGCGTACATTGATATTCCTTCTGTTCTTATCGTTATAGGTGGTAGTATTGGGGCTTTGATGGTTTCATTTAAACCATCTCAGATGAAGCAGTTTACTAAGATTTTTATGAAAGCTATTAAGCCAGGTGAAGAAGATGTTGGTGAACTTATTAAAAAACTTGTTGAGTTTGCAACAAAAGCTAGAAAAGACGGTATCTTAGCTCTTGAAGGCGATGTAAACAACGAAGAAAATGAGTTCTTAAAAAAAGGTCTTTCTATGGCTATTGATGGAAGTGAACCGGATACTATTCGTGATTTACTTGAAATTGAGATGGAACAGACGAGCACAAGACACAAGATTCATGGTTCTATCTTTAATCAGTGGGCTGGACTTGCTGGTGCGATGGGTATGATTGGTACACTTATTGGGCTTGTTGCGATGCTTTTAAATATGGCTGATCCTTCAGCTATTGGTCCTTCTATGGCAGTTGCCTTACTTACTACGATGTACGGTGCTATGATTGGTAATATATTTGGTACACCTATTTATAACATTCTTTCAATTAGAAATGATGAAGAAACAGTTGTAAAACAGATAATAGTTGAAGGTATAATGTCTATTCAATCTGGTGATGCACCGAGAGCTTTAGAAGCGAAACTTCTTGCATATTTGGCTCCGGCTGATCGTGTTAGTCAGTTTGACTAATGGATAGTATCTATGGCTAAGAAAAAATGTCCAGAGTGTGAAGAGTGTTTGCCGGCGTGGCTAGCTGCGTTTGGAGACTTAATGTCTCTTCTTTTGTGTTTCTTCGTTTTACTTCTTTCTATGTCAAGTATGGATGCGAAAAAGATTTCTGAAGCTATAGGTTCGCTATCAGGTGCGATGAGTGTTCTTGAAGATGGAACAAAAACAGAAATTTCTAAAAAACGTATCCAAGAATCTACTCCTATTGAATCACAAGATGAAACAAGTGAAGTTGTAAACAGAATTCAGCAAGCAGCTGGTGATGCAAATGAGATGATGGAAAAAACACAAAGTCCGACGGTTACAGTAGAAGAGGCGCAAGATGGGTTTGTCATCAAACTTCCTGCTTCACTACTTTTCAAGCCTGGAAGTGCGACAATTGAAAATCAAGATGCCTTACTTTTTTTAAAACGAATTGCCCTTATTACGCAGGAGCTTCCAAATGAGATGGAAGTGAGTGCGCAAGGGCATACTGATGATGTGCAACCTGGGGCAGATAGTCCTTTTAAAGACAACTGGGAACTCTCTGCTGCACGTGCGATCTCTGTAGTGCATGAACTTATTTTAGATGGAATTGCTCCTAAAAGATTGAGTGCTTCTGGTTATGCTCAGTATCGTCCAATAGCTACAAATGCAACTCCTGCCGGTCGTGAGAAAAATCGTAGAGTTGAGCTTCATTTTTATGGTCAAAAAAAAGAGAAACAAGCAGCTGTGGGGAATACAATCTTAGATAAGGCAGTGCAAGATAAATGATAAAAATTCTTTTATCTATAGTAATGTTAAGTGCTTTGGCATTTGGCGCTGAAAATGTGACAGTTCCTACTTTAAATCTTAATCTTTCAGCTCCTGATACGCCACAACAATTGGTCTCTTCTTTAAATGTTTTAGTTGTTCTTACACTCTTGTTTTTAGCACCATCTATGGTGCTTGTTATGACAACTTTTACACGTTTTGTTATTGTATTTGGTTTTTTACGTCAGGCCTTGGGTACACAACAAGTACCGCCAACGCAGCTACTTGTTATGCTTGCCATGATTCTTACTTTTTTTGTAATGGAACCTGTTGGTACAAAAGCTTATAATCAAGGTATAAAACCTTATTTAGCCCAAGAGATAGGTTATGAAGAGGCATTTACTAAGACAACCTTGCCATTTAAAAACTTCATGATTCGCAATACTAGAGAAAAGGATTTAGCACTTTTTCTTAGAATCAGAAAAATGGAAAATCCAAAAAGTGTTGCCGATGTACCGCTTTCTATTGTTATTCCAGCCTTTATCATTAGTGAGTTAAAGACTGCGTTTGAAATAGGTTTTTTACTCTTTTTACCATTTCTAGTCATAGATATGGTTGTCGCATCTATCTTGATGTCTATGGGAATGATGATGCTTCCACCGGTGATGATATCTTTGCCGTTTAAGATACTGGTATTTGTTCTTATAGATGGATGGAATCTTCTTATTGGAAACTTGATAGCTTCTATAAAATAAAAATTTAGGATAAAGATTTGGATTGTAAATATTTTGGAGAGTGTGGTGCTTGTAGGCTGTATGAGGGTGGATATCAAACGCAGCTTATGCAAAAGCTTACATTAAATAAAGAGAGATTTTTACCATTTTTTGATGGAGAGATTGCTGTGTTTGAATCATTGGATGCGCATTATCGTGCAAGAAGTGAGTTTAAAATATGGCATACAGGAGATGAAATCTCATATGCGATGAATCACGTAGATAAAAAAGGCGTTGTACTTATAGATGAATGTCCTCAGGTCAATGAACATATCAATGCCTTGATGCCAAAACTTCTTCATGAAATTCAAAAAGAAAAACTTGATTTTAAACTCTTTGGTGCGGATTTTTTAAGCGCTAGCGATGGAGAAATTGTAGTCTCACTGCTTTACCATAGACAACTTGATAATGCTTGGCAACAAGTAGCCACAAAGATTGCAGAAAAACTTGGTATCTATATGATAGGACGTGCACGAAAACAAAAGCTTGTTGTTGGACAAGATTATGTTACTGAAAGTTTACATATTAAGAACGAAGTATATAAATTTAATTATATTGAAAATTCTTTTACGCAACCAAATCCCAGAGTAAATGAGCAAATGATTACTTGGGCGATGGAAAAATTCAGTGATGCAAGTGGGGACTTGTTAGAACTCTATTGTGGTGCAGGTAATTTCACAATTCCTTTTGCAAAAGTTTTTAATAAGGTCTTAGCAACAGAAATTTCCAAGTCTTCCATAAACGCAGCAAAAGCAAATATGCTTTTAAATGATGTAGAAAATATTGAATTTGTTAGAATGAGTGTTGAAGAGTTTGTGCAGGCTTTAGATGGAGTACGTGAGTTTAGACGAATGAAAGATATAGATATAGCATCTTATAGTCTTGACTCTATTTTTGTAGATCCACCAAGAAGTGGAATGGACGTGGCATCATGTCATTTTAGTGCAAGACATAAAAATATAGTATACATATCTTGTAACCCTCAAACACTTGTGAGAGATTTAGAAATTCTTTGTAAAACACATAAAGTTGTTGATATGGCACTTTTTGATCAATTTCCATACACTTCCCACGTTGAGATGGGTGTAAAACTCATTAAAAAGTCATAAAACCTATGAAAATGATTTCTTTTATACTTATTTTATTTTTTTCTGTAAGTATCTATGCTGATGCAATTGAGCGTATAAACTCTATCACTAAAGATATACAAGTACTGCGTTTAGAAAAGAAAAATCTACAAATAGCCTTAGATAAATGTAATAAAAAGATCTTGATTGAAAAAAAAACTTTTAATGAATTTCCAAAATTGAAAATGAAAAGTAATTTATAATGAAAAAAATATTAATAATTAGTAATGGTACGGTAGGAGAACGCTTTATTCAAAGGGTTATAGAAACGTACACAAGTGAAAATATCTACTATATTGTTCAGTTAAAAGAGAAGAAGTTTGAAGATGCGAGTCCTGCTCGTTTTAAGTTTTATGAATTTGATCCTACGAGTTTATATAAGCTTACTAACCTCTTAAAAATGGAATTTATCGAAGTCATCATAGCGATGGATAATCAAAATGATGTTGAGATAACTATTAAAAACATTCGAACTGTAAAAAAGCAATTGCGTGTAGTTGTCTTAAACCAATGGAATATGATGCATGAAACTGCGAATGTCGTTTTGGTTAATGCTAATGATATTTTAGCATCAAGACTGCTTGATTATCTACCAAATGTTCCTGTTATCGCTCAAAATGTTGGGGTAGGTGAGGGTGAAATAATGGAAGTCCTCGTCCCTTTTGGGAGTTCATTTGTGTACCGACATATTGGCGCTATTGAGCAGAAAAATTGGCGAATAGTTGCTATTTATAGAGAAAGAAAACTAGTAATGCCTTCACGAAGACGAATGATACAGCCTAATGATACACTTCTTTTAGTAGGTGAACCAGCTGTTTTAAAATCTGTCTATAAAGCTATAAAACGCGAACTTGGACAGTTTCCTGAACCATTTGGAACAAATATTTTACTCTATATTGATATGAATATTGTCAAACATCATAACATTTATGATTTAGTTGAACGCGCACTTTATGCACATGAAAAATTTCATCACGATTTAGTTATTAAAGTTGTTAATCCTTCAAATATAGAGATTTTGGCATATATAAAAAGTTTACGAAGCCTAGATATAGTTATAAATATAGACTATGACAGCGAAAATATTCGAGAAGTTTTTTTAAATGATGTGAACAAATATCATATTGGTTTGGTGATAATATCAAGCGAAATGTTTGCAGACTATTATGTTAGAAAAACATTGTATGATGTTCATGTACCTGTCTTAAAGCTTTCAAAGAAAAATCTTTTTGAAGTTAAAGATGTAGTGTTGATTTTATCAGATAATAGGGATTTAGAAAAAATATCAGCTACGGTTTTTGATATTTCTGAAGAGCTTAACTTCAATATAGAACTCTACAACTATACTCAAGAACATCAAGAAAATCGAGAACAAGTTCTTGAACATTTTCAGAATCTTTCAACTATTTTTTCCAAATCAATTAAAGTTTACAATGAAAATGAAAATCCGATTAGAAAACTAAAACATAAAAATAATTTTATACATATTTTACCCTTTACTAGCAAGTTGACAGCACATCATATCTTTAGTACATTTTCGACAGATAGTGAAAAACTCTATTATAAACTTAATGATTATACGCAAATTTTTATTCCAGTACAACTCTGATTTAGCCATTTTTTAGTAAAAATTAAGTATTATCTATCATATTATAATTTTGGATAAATCATGCAAGTAAACATCCCTTTAAGAAAAACAGTTGACAATTCATACGATATAACAATAGATGCAATGCCTAAAATGCATTTTCATAAAAAAGTAGCTATTGTGACAAATCCTAAAGTTGCAGGTTTGCATTTAGGGTATCTACTTTCGAAGATAAGTGCGAAAGAACTTTTTATCATTACTGTGCCTGATGGTGAAGAGTATAAAAATCAGGCTTCAGTTGATTTGATCTTAGAATCACTTTTTAATCATCGCTTTAATCGAAAGTCAATGCTTATAGCCTTTGGTGGTGGGGTGATTGGTGATATGACAGGTTATGTTGCTAGTATTTACCAAAGAGGGATAGAATTTATGCAAATCCCAACAACACTTCTTTCTCAAGTAGATGCTAGTGTTGGTGGGAAAACTGGTATGAATAATGCCTACGGAAAGAACTTAATAGGGGCTTTTCATCAACCAAACGCAGTAAATATTGACCCACATTTTTTAGATACATTGCCTAAAAGAGAGTTTGCTGCAGGTGTTGCAGAAATAGTGAAAATGGCAGTTACCTTCAATAAAGATTTTTTTGAGTTTTTAGAAACTGCTGATCTAAGTGATAAGCAAGTTTTACAAGAGGCAATTAAAGAGGCTGTTAAAACAAAAGCAGGGGTAGTGGCAAAAGATGAAAAAGAACATGGACTGCGTGCCGCTCTTAATTATGGGCATACTTTTGGGCATGTTGTTGAAAATGAGACAAACTATAAAACTTATTTGCATGGAGAAGCAGTTGCTATTGGAATGGTGATGGCAAATGCTGTAGCTGTGAAAATGGGTCTAATGCAAGATGAAGAAGCTTCGAGAGTTGAAAAACTTCTTCAAAAATACAACTTACCTACCACTTATAAAATTGAAGATACGGAAACATTTTATGAAGCTTTTTTCTTAGATAAAAAAAGTTCTGATGCTTCTGTGACTTTTATACTTCCTAAAGGTATAGGCGGTGTGACAATAACAGATGAATTAGATAAAGATTTAGTTATTTCTGTATTAGATACTTTTGGTGACTGCTAATGCCTTTTAAAATTTTTCTTTTTGCATTGATCTTTGTTTTTACAACAACACTATTTTCTGAAACAACTACTACTGCTAAAAGTGTGCTTGTAAGTGTTGATCAAAATTTGACCGCTGAAAAATTAGCACATAAAAGAGTGCTAGAAGAACAGGCTCAGCAGGAAAAACAAAAAAATGAGTTGATAAAAAGTTATACTGAAGCTTTAGATAGTTTAGCTTCTCAAATACGAAATGAAAATATGTGGATGAAAAGTTATGCTTCATATTTGACTTCATTAAAAGTTAGAAAAAACCTTGAAGATATTAAAAAGCGTATCAGATACCTTTCAAACAGTGCAAAAACTTTAAGTGATAAAGATAAACTCAATGGTCTTATTGCAAAAGAAGAGATTTTAGCTTCACAGATTGGTAAGCTAAAGGGCAATAAAAATGTTGCTCTTTTCTCTGACTTAATTACTCCTCCTAAAATTGATAAGGTTCCGGAAATTTTAAATCCTTTTGATATCTTGACTGGTCTCTCTTTGATTAAAACACTTGATTTAAATTTTGAGGAGTATAAGCAGAAAAAAGCTAATCTTTCTAATCTTATAGAGTTACTTAAAGAACAGTATCATATTTATAAACAGCTAAAAGCTGTAGATACATCAAAAAAATATGACGAACTTTTAAAACAAAAACAAATGCAACTAGAGATGTTTGAAAGAGCACTCGATACGATGAATGTCACAATGGATGTGTATGAAAAAAGACTAGAAGTAGCTGAAATCAATATTAATAAAGGTATTGAAAGACAAGTATATGGATTGATGAAAATTGCTGCGGTTGTCTTGTTTGTTTTTATAATTTTCTTTTTATTGAAACTTATTGTTAAAAAATACATAACAGATAATGAACGTTTTTATATGGCGAATAAAATTATCACTTTTACAAACTTTATTGTAATCATTTTGATTCTCTTTTTTAACTATATAGAAAATGCTAGCTATATCGTTACTATTTTAGGTTTTGCTTCTGCGGGTATTGCTATTGCGATGAAAGATTGGTTTATGAGTCTGCTTGGCTGGCTTGTTATTGTCTTTGGTGGTAGTATTCACGTTGGTGATAGGATTCGTGTTGATTTGAATGGCATGAAATATGTTGGGGATGTTTTAGATATTTCCTTCCTTCGTATTACAATATTAGAAGATATTACATTGACTTCTATTATGACAAATCGTCGTGCAGGAAGAATTATCTTTATTCCAAACAATTATGTTTTTACTCAAATGATTGCCAACTATACACACTATTCTCTCAAAACTGTGTGGGATGGAGTCAAAATTACCATTACTTTTGACTCAAACCATAAAAAGGCTATGCATTTGGTCAAAGAGATTACGAAAAAATATTCTAAAGGTTATACGGATATTACAAGAAAACAGCTCAATAAACTGAGACAGCATTATAGTCTAAAAAATACAAATGTTGAACCAAGAATTTTCTCCTTTATAGAGCCAAGCGGGATAGATATTGAAGCATGGTATTTTACAAATGCCTATGGAACGCTAACACTTAGAAGTGCTATATCTACTGAGATAATTGATGCATTTCAAAAAGAAGATGATATTACTATTGCATATCCAACGCAAAAACTCAATATTTCTATGCATAGTGAAGCACCTATTGAACACAATCACGAGATGGTATAATGAAAAAAAAAGTATATTTTAAAACATTTGGTTGCAGAACAAATCTTTATGACTCTCAGGTAATGATGAGTTCCTTACAAGATTATGAGATAACAGAAAATGAAGAAGAAGCTGATGCTATTGTTATCAACTCTTGTACAGTGACAAATGGGGCTGATACTCATGTACGTTCGTATATCTCTCATGTTGAGAAAAATAATACACAAGCAAAACTTTTTCTTACTGGTTGTGGCGCGCACACAAAGGGAGAATCTCTTTTAAAAGAGAATCGTATTCACGGTGTTTTTGGTCAAAGTGAAAAACAAAAGATTGATACAATGCTTGCAAAAGAGAAGCCTTTTTATGAGCCTGGTGATTTAAATCACATTGATGACATGGTTGTTGACGAGTTTGTGGGAAAGAGTAGGGCTTTTATTAAAATTCAAGAAGGGTGTAATTTTCGCTGTTCTTATTGTATTATTCCTTATGTTCGTGGTGACGCAAGAAGTATGGATGAGAGTCGAATTCTTGAACAAATCACAAAACTTGCAGCTAATGGCTTTGGTGAGTTCATTTTAACAGGTACAAATGTTGGAAGTTATGGACAAGATACGAAAACATCACTTGCAAAACTTATGAAAAGAATGTCTCAAGTGCGAGGTGTGCGTCGCATTCGACTAGGAAGTGTTGAACCTATCCAAATTACAGATGAATTTAAAGAGATTTTAGATGAGCCGTGGATGGAAAAACATATGCATATAGCATTGCAACATACTTCCCCAAAAATGCTTAAACTTATGAATAGAAGAAATGTGTATAAGCAAGATAAAGAACTCTTTGAGCTCTTGGCAGAAAAAGGTTATGCTATTGGAACGGACTTTATAACAGGGCATCCTGGTGAGAGTGAGGCCTTGTGGTCAGAAGCTATGCTAAACGCAGTAGAGTTACCACTGACACATATTCATGCCTTTACATATTCTAAGCGTGATGGAACACCATCTGCTACCATGAAACCTGAAGTGAATGGTAAAGTTGCTAAAGCAAGACTGCATGAACTACAAACGATGATTGATAAAAAAAATTATGAATTTAGGACTGCGTTTAAAGGTGAACTAGATGTTCTGATAGAGTCGTATAAAGATGGATTGTATCATGGACTCGATCAGCATTTTAATAAAATTATTGTAGACTCAAAAGAGGATTTAGTAGGTAATTGGATTAATATTAAGAAATATGAAGTTAAAAAGGATTGCAACTATGCTAGAATCTAAAACAAACCGTATTGCTTTAATCGTATCTGCTTTTATTATTATAGCTCTTATATTATTTGCAATATTAAGAGATAATGCTCAGCCAATAACTTTAGCGCAAGCAAATAGTTTACTGAAAGATAAGAGTATAAAAAAAGTTGTTGTGACGAAAAAGTATGTTTACCTAAAAAGTGATAAAGGCTACTATAAGATAGCATCTTCTCAAGTTACACCAAAGATGTTTGTTGATTATAAAGTAGAAGTGGGTAGTGAATCAAATATTTTAATTTATATACTATTTTTGGTATTGTTTTTAGGCCTTGGTTCTTTACTCTTCAAATATTTGCAAAAGAGCAATCCTGCCTTATTACAAAATATTACTCCCTCAAACGCAGCTTCGTTAAATCAAGAAGATTCATCAGTAGTTCAGGCGATAAAAAGTGATGTGAGTTTTGATGATATTGGTGGTATTACTGATGTTAAAGTTGAACTTGAAGAGATTATTGACTTTATGAAAAATCCAAAACGTTATAAAAGCTTTGGAGCTAGAATGCCAAAAGGTGTTTTACTTGTAGGCCCTCCCGGTGTTGGTAAAACAATGATTGCTAAAGCAGTTGCCTATGAGGCTGATGTGTCATTTTATTATCAAAGTGGTGCTTCTTTTGTACAGATATATGTTGGTATGGGTGCCAAGCGCGTACATGAACTTTTTGCTGCAGCGAAGAAAAACTCCCCTTCGATTATTTTTATAGATGAAATTGATGCAGTTGGTAAAAAGCGTGATGGACAAAGAAATGATGAAAGAGAAGCAACACTGAATCAGCTTCTGACTGAGATGGATGGATTTGAAGGTTCAAGTGGTGTTATTGTTATTGCTGCGACAAATAAAATAGATGTTTTAGACTCAGCATTATTACGTGCGGGTCGATTTGATAGACGTATATTTGTCGAACTACCTACAAAAAAAGAGCGTCAATCAATCTTAATCAAATATCTTGACAAAATTCCCCATGAATTAGATGTTCAAATTATTGCCAACATGACCGTTGGTTTCAATGGTGCATCTTTAGCTGCTTTAGTAAATGAGGCTGCACTTTTGGCTCTGCGACGAAATGATTTTCATGTAACGATTGAGCATTTTGAGCAAGTCAAGGATAAAGTGATGTTTGGGAAGAAAAAGCTACAAATACTCAATGAAAAACAAAAAGCTTTTCGTGTAAGGTATCAGTCTGGAAAAGTCCTTGTTGCAACATATTATGACATTGCATTTGAAAAATTAATGCTCTCAAATGAAAAACTAACCCCATCAGTAGATGAACCAGTCGTCAAGCAAGAACTTGAATATCGTGTCAAGATGCTTTTAGCTGGTATGGCTGCTTGTGATATAAAGTATAATGAACATTCAAATAGTGCAAAAGATGATTTGGATGAGGCAAAAGAGATCGTTTCAAATATGTGTCAATCGTATGGAATGGGATCTTCACTATTGCCTGATGAAAAAGAACAAGAGTTGCTACTTAGTAGGCTTTATGAAGAATCAAAAGATTTACTGTTATCCCTAGCTGATGTTTTAGAAAAGATTGAAGCTGTCTTTTTTGAGCGTGAAAGTATAAGTAAAGAAGAGGTTAAAAGATATTTAAATGAAATTTTTTAGCGGATTTTCTTTGAAAAATGAAGAACATTTTTTTCAAGAGTTTATAAAAGAGAGTGATTTTACTGTTTGTGGTTTTAGTTATGGTGCAATCAAAGCGTATAGATATGCCAAAGAGTGTATTTCTCAGGGCAAACGTGTTGACACATTACAACTTTTTTCTCCAGCTTTTTTTCAAACTCAGGGAGATAAATTTAAAAGGTTACAAATGCTTTCTTATAGCAAAGAGAGAAAAAAGTATATAGAACAATTTATAGATGCTTGTTTCTCACCTTATGCAAAAGAAGAGCTAGAATTCCAAAAAACGACAAAAGAGGAACTAGAAGAGCTTTTAAACTTTCAGTGGAGTTTTGATGAACTGAAATTTCTTATAGATAATGGTGTTACTGTAGAAGTATATTTGGGTGGGTGTGATGCAATTATTGATGTAGATAGTGCAAAAGATTTTTTTGTAAAAGTGGCTACAGTTAGTTATATAAAAGATGCAAATCATTTTTTACAGCTTTAATCATAAAATTGAAAATTTAAGGAAAATAAAATGGCAGAGATAAAAATAGGTGTAATAACAGCAAGTGATAGAGCAAGTAAAGGTATTTATGAAGATATCTCCGGTGTAGCAATTCAAGATACAATGAAGGATTATCTTAAAAGTGAATTTGAGATTGTTTACAGATGTATTCCAGATGAGCAAGATGTTCTTGAAGCTACAATGATTGAGCTGTGTGATGATGCTGGATGTTGTCTTGTTGTGACTACTGGAGGAACTGGACCTGCACTACGTGATGTGACTCCTGAAGCGACAGAGAATGTGTGTCAAAAGATGATGCCAGGTTTTGGTGAGTTGATGCGTCAGGTGAGCTTGCAGTATGTACCAACGGCTATTCTCTCACGTCAAACCGCTGGGATACGCGGTAATAGTCTTATCATAAATCTTCCTGGTAAGCCAAAATCTATCCGCGAATGTTTGGATGCTGTTTTTCCTGCTGTGCCATATTGTATCGATCTAATAGAAGGACCTTTTATAGAAACAAATGAAGAAGTTATAAAAGCATTTAGACCCAAAGCAAAATAAGTTTAGACTCGTTTTAGTAGTAATGTGATAGTATATTGTTAATAATTTATAACTAGGATATTTTATAAATATGAAAAAGATACTTATCTTGATGACCTTGGGAAAAACTTTTCTTCTAGGCTCAGAGAATTTTGATGCACTTTTGACCTCTTATGAAGAGGAGTCAAGTGGATCAAAGATAACAAAAAGTGAGTCTGCTGGTTTTGTTGATCTCTATACTCGCAAAGACCTTGATAGAATGCAGGCTCGAACTTTAGGAGATATAACAAAGCTCTTTACTATTCCTTTTATCTCAAGAACTTCTCTCAACACTACACTCTTTTCCAAGCCTTCACAAAATGGAGTCCCTACTTCAGGAGTGAGGATTTATATTAATGATCATGATATTACTCCATCAGCTTATAGAAGTGGGGCGATGATTTGTGACAGCATAACACTTGATTTTATTGACTATGTTGAAGTATATAGAAGTAGTGCTTCTATAGAGTTCGGTAACGAACCTTCAACCGTTGTTATAAAGCTCTACACAAAGCGTCCAGCAAAAGAGGAGGGAAGTAAAATTCGCTTAACGGGAGACAACAAGGGAAGTGCTTATCTTAGTGCTTACAGTGCAAAAACACTCACTGGTGAGATGAGCTATCTGGCATATGCAAATGTGAATGAGATACAAAGAGATGTTTACTACAATCAAGGTGCAGCACTGAAGAGTGACTCCTCAAATAGAAACTTTTATGCAAACCTAAACTATAGAAGCTGGACATTTGAGATAGGTGGTTTTACAAGTAGAGGGGACTCACTCTTGGGCTTAGGGGTAAATGTCACACCTGAGACAACTAAGCGTGATGTGAATTATCTTTATGGGCATATAACAAAAAAGTTTGATAACGGAGTACGAGCGCAAGTAAGTGTAGATTCTATAGTTACAGATGCACAGATGATAGATAGAGGTGGTATTATTACTGCTGGGTATGGAAGTGTTGAGAGTTACAAGTTTAATAATAGCGAGAATGTCTATTCACTTATTCTTGATAAAACATTTAAAACATCTACAAACAGCCTCTATATAGGAGGGTTTGTGAAGCATAAAACAGTAGCGGTAGATGAGACTTTTGATGGAGCAAGCACAGATTTTTCTACAAACTATACACTCTACTCACTCTTTTTGGAAAACAAGTATGATATAGATACAACCACAACACTAGTAGCATCACTCAAGGGAGATACATATCGCTATGAGACAAAGAGCATAAAAGATACAAATGAGTATATTTTTCGTTTAGGTGCTATAAAAAATATAGATAAGTTTCAGATAAAAGCATTTTATACACGGACATACTATACAGCACCACTCTCTGTACTTTATAGTGGTGATAGTGATACCCTGTATAAAACAAATGGGAATCTAAACTTTTCACAGCCAACACTCTACTCTTTAGGTGTTGCTTATCGAGGAAAAAAACATTTTTTCAACATCAGAAGTAGCTACATTGTACTCTCGAACCCTATTAAGTATGACATGCAAGAGGGCTTTGTTAATAAAAATCAAACAAACTACACACAGTATGAAGCGTCATATACATATAAGTATACTAAAGATAGTAAAATTTCACTTGATGCTTATTATGGACAAAGAGAAGACTTAGAAGAGTATTCTGCTCCTTATGGCGGTCATATTGTGGCATATAATAGTTATGGGGATTTTGACCTATTTAATCTTTTGGATTATAGAGCTGGCTATAGTAACTTTGGTGTATCTGCGACACCATCATATGATTGGACTTCAAGTATTGTCTATCATGCAACAGAAGATTTGCTATTTGGATTGAAAGGAGAAAATATTTTAGATAAAGGGTACAAGCAACTCTATAGAGGGCTTGAGTATGGCATAAATGTGTTTGATAGGAAGTTTTGGCTAAATATGGAGTATCAGTTTTGAAGTTTTTTATACTATTATTTATTTTTACAATATCACTTTTTGCATCTGAGCAGTCAGCTGAAAAGAGGGTATATGCTTCTATTTTGAAAGCACTTTTTCCGGAAAAAACTATAGTTAAGGTTTGGAGTGATAAGAGTGAAAAGGGTGCCCTCTTTAGTAAGCTTGATGGTGTTAGAGTAGTTGCTCAGAAAAAGGATGCAGATATCTTAATGATTTTTGGTCCTGAGGATATAGAGAATTGTGATAAGATGATTTTCGCAAATGGCTATCTTGTGTTTCGTAGATCAAAAGGAAAGGCTATAGGTGGGTTTTACTGGCAAAAAGGAAGGGCAAACCTTACGTTTATTAAGAAAAATTTAGAAAAAGAGGGTATCAGACTTCCTAAAAGTTTAGAAAAATATGTAGAAGATGTAGAGTGAAACAGTTAAATATAATTTACTCCTTTTTTGTTGTGCTACTTCTTTTTGTTTTAGTCTATCTCTATGTGCGTTTAGGAGATTTTGAACTACAAGCAAAAAAGAACATAGAGAGTGTAATAATAAAAAACACGAGCTATTTTATAGAGAATGTGGAAAAAAATATAAAACAACATGTTAAGAGCAATCTGTATAAAAGCTTGAAATCAAATCCTCAATTACGAAAAGAGCTTGAAACAAATATGGGGATGCTTATAACCCCTTCTTTTAAATATATCTATGTTCTTTATAGAGATAGTGCTGGAAAGTATCGCTACCTTCTTGATGGAAGTAAGGAGGAAAAGGGTCTCTTTGATATGAAGTTTGACATAGATACTCAAGCATGGGATAGTGTGTATCTATCTAAAGAGAAAAAAATTGTTACTCAAGATGATGTGAGTAGTATCTGGATTACAACACTTTATCCTATAGTTTATGACGGGGAGGTGCAGGGTGTTATTGCATTAGATTTTTCAACATCACTTTTTCAGTATATTTCAAAGGTGCTAAGTCCTTTAAAAGATATATTTCTTTATGTTTTTGTAGCAACATTTTCACTATTAGTAGTTATTCTTTACCAGATGTTTTTACAGTTAAAAACAAAAAGAGAGAGTATCACTGACCCACTTACTAAGGCATATAATAGAGTTTACTTAAGAGATCTAGTTGAAAAAATAAATCTTTACAATTATGATGTTGCTATGCTTGATCTTGATCATTTCAAAAAAGTGAATGACAATTTTGGCCACGATATGGGAGATTATGTTCTTGTAAATTTTGTAAAACTTCTTCAAAAGAGTATACGAAGTAAAGATATTATTATTCGTTTTGGAGGGGAGGAGTTTTTACTTTTTCTCTATAAAGAGAAGAAAAAAGAGTCTCAGGCTACAGAGGTAATGCAAAGAGTGCTAAAAACAGTATCTCAATACAACTTTGTATATGAAAACAGTAGCTTACAGATAACATGTTCGGCTGGTTTAGTCAAGGAGGCATTTAAGTATAACAGTGTTCAGCAAGTTATAAAAAAAGCGGATGAGAGACTCTATAGTGCGAAGAGTAGAGGGAGAAATAGAATAGTAGAGAGTGATATCTCAGCTTGTGTAGATAGACTCTCTTTAGGGGCTGTAAAACAAGCACTTGATGAGGAAAGGCTACTCTGCCATTTTCAACCGATTTTTACACTCAGTACAAAAAAGATAGCAAAATATGAAGCACTTGTACGCTTAAGAGGAGAGGGTGAAAAGCTCTACTACCCAAATCAGTTCTTAGATACAATTGAGGGGACAAATGTCTATAGAGATTTAACAAAAAATGTTTTAGAGATAGTTTTTGAAAAAATTGCAGAACATCAGATAGCTATGAGTATGAATCTAAATCTCTCAGATATTATTGATAATTCTATTTATGAAATGCTTATAAAAGAACTAGAAGCAAGTAAATCTCTTGCTCAGTTTTTAACGATAGAGCTTTTAGAGTATGAGTCGCTTGCAAACGACATATTGCTAGATAGGATTGTTGCTATAAAATCATATGGTGTAAAAATAGCACTTGATGATTTTGGATCGGGCTATTCAAACTTCTCAATATTTGAGAACTTGCCTATTGATATTATTAAAATTGATGGATCTCTTGTAAAAAATATAGACAATTCAAAAACCTCTTATATCATTGTAGAGTCAATTGCAAGATTAGCAAAAAGATTAGGATTGGTAGTAATAGCAGAGTTTGTTCATAGTAAAGCAGTATTAGATGTACTTGAAGAGTTAGATGTGCGATGCGGTCAGGGATTCTATCTTGGTAAACCAGATATTTTAATGCCGACAGGGCAGTGATCTGAACCGGTAATATGATCAAGGATAAAGGCGTCTTCAAGGTTTTCAGCTAAATCTTCAGATATGAAAAAATAATCTATTCTCCATCCAACATTATTTAATCTTGCATTAGAACGATAAGACCACCAACTATATCTATCTTCTTCATCTCCATTGACATAGCGAAAGGTATCTATGTAGCCATGATCTAAAAGTTTATCTATCCATTCTCTCTCAATATCAAGAAAACCTGAATTTTTAGAGTTTGCTTTTGGATTTTTAAGGTCGATCTCTTTGTGTGCAGTGTTTACATCTCCACAGATAATAATACTTTTTTCTTCTTTTCTAAGTGCTTCGCAGTGTGCTAAAAAATCATCATAAAATTTCATCTTATAAGCAAGTCTTTCATCATCTTTTTGGCCATTTGGAAAATAGACATTAAAAAGGACAATATCTCCATAGTGTGTTTCAACTATTCTTCCTTCGTGCATTGTATCTATATGATTACATTGAGAAGTATAATCACTTTGTAAATCACTAAAAGTAGCAGTTCCACTGTACCCTTTACGTTGTCCAGAATTGCTAAGTACTTCTATAAACTCTTTTTCAAACAATTTATCTGGTATCTGTTCTTTTTGTGCTTTAATCTCTTGTAGACACAATATACTTGTATCTCTTTCATCTATCCATGCGAGGGCTTCTTTATTTGCAACAGCACGTATTCCGTTAACATTCCAAGATATTATTTCTATAGAGTTTGACATATTAATTCCGTAATTTTGATTTATTGATTTGAAGTAAAGATAGTAAGTGATTTTATATAACTCAGAATTTATACTGAGTTATATAAAAGGTTGAAAATTAAACGAAGTCTACTGTCTCAACATGATGTTTAAGACCAAGTTCTTCTTTTGAACAACCAAGTGCAAGTCCTATCATTTGTTGCATATGTAGAACTGGAAGTGCTACATCGCGACCAACAGCTTTTGAGAGATGATCTGTTTGTGTATCTAGTTTAAGGTGACAAAGTGGACATGGAGTAACAATCCAGTCAGCATTGCCATCCATTGCACCCGCAACTGCTTTACCAGCTAAAACTGCTGATGTATGAGGTGCTTGAAGTTCAACATGAAAACCACAACATTTATTTTTCTCTTCATAATCTACTGTCTCGCCACCACAAGCAATGATTAGGTCATCAAGTGAAGTAGGGTTATAAGGATTTTCTGGAGTTTTATGTGTTTCATTTTGAAGCTCACTTGGACGGATGTTATGACAACCATAAAATGGTGCTATATTAAATTGACTCAGTGGAGTAACAACCATCTCTTTAACTTTATCTAAGCCAATATCATCAATAATCGCATACAAAAAGTGAGTGATTTGTGAAGTACCTTTGTACTCTAAACCTACTTCTGCCAGTTTTTCATTTACACGAGCTTTTAAGTCTGCATCCTTATCTAAACGATGTTTAGTCATAGCAGTGTTAAGTTGGCATGTATTACAAATAGTAACCATTGTAAGACCATGCTTTTCTGCATAGGCAATATTTCTAGCATTCAAAACAAGAGATAAAAAGTCATCATAATCCTGTAGGTGAGAAGCTCCACAACAAGAAGCTTCTGTTAATTCTACAAGTTCAATTCCCAATTTTTCAGCAACTGCCATTGTTGACATCATTTGTTCTGGAGTACTCTGTTTTGCTGTACAACCAGTAAAAAGTGCGTATTTTAATTTTTCCATCTATAACTCCTAAAACTTTGCAGTTGATGATGATTTTACAAGTTTTTGTATTTCATCAAGATTTTCTGATTTTGTAATGCCCCATGGTGGTACAATCTTACCTTTTTTGAACATATTAAATGCAAGAGGTATATGTTTAACAACGGCTGCTCTTTCTGAATAAAGAACCATTCCACCTTCATCAAGAACACCATTTTTAGCGATTGAGTGTTTAAATCCAACAGCATGACGTGTTGCTACATTAGATGTTGCAACACCTTCTGTGAAGAGCCTTTGGTGAAGTTTTGTAATCTTGTCAATAGGATTAACATCTTTTGGACAAGCTTCAGCACATTCAAAACATTTAACACAGTCCCAAAGACCTTGTTTTTCTGCATGTAAATCTTGAAGTCTTGTATCATGTGCCTCATCACGAACATCGATTTCAAAACGATATGCCTTAGCAAACGCAGCTGGACCAAAGAAATCTTCATTGACTTCAACAACTGGACAAGCATAGTGGCAAGCACCACACTGTATACATAAGTCAGCATCATCTAATCGATCTGCTTCTTCAGGTGTAACTAAATGTTCGTTTTCAGGATTTTCATCAATGTCTGAAATAAGGTAAGGTTTGACAGCATCATGTTTCTCCCAAAAATCTCCCTTATCGATAATCATATCTTTAACAGCTCTTTTTTTACTTTGAGGTTCGATAACGAGCTCATTTCCAAAAAGTTCGATCATATTTGTCATGCTTTCTTTACATGCTAGTGTAGGTTTTCCATTGACTTTTATTCCACAAGCTCCACATATACCGTGGCGACAAGATCTTCTGTAAGAAAAACTTCCATCATGATCCCATTTGATTCTGTTTAAAATATCTAAAACAACTTCTTCTGAAGTGACTTCCATATCATAGTTTTCATAATATGGAAGATAGTCTTCATCAGCATTAAAACGAAATACTTTGAAGTTTACTTTTTGTGTAGTAATTGTATTTGTACTCATAAGTTCGTTTTCCTTTTAGTAAGTTCGAGTTTTAAGCTCATGTTTGCCAAGAACGACATCCATATAGTCAAGTGAAAGTTCACCGTTCTCATTCATATAAGCCATAGTGTGTTTTAAAAACTCTTCATCATTTCGTGTATCAAAATCTTCTCTAAAGTGTGCACCACGGCTTTCATTTCTTGCAATAGCACTCTCAACAATAAACATAGAATAGTCGAGCATATGACCAAACTCTATTGCTTCTTGTAGTTCAGTATTAAATACAGTAGATTTATCTTTAATACGAATATTTTTAAAACGCTTACGTAATTCTTGTACTTTTTCTACAGCTTCAGTCAGTGTCTCTTTTGTTCTAAATGCACCTGCGTTTGCTGACATACTTTGTTGTAACTCTTCTCTTAGTGCAGGAATGGTTTCATTGCCATTATTTGTTAAGAACCAGTCTATTTCTTGGAGTGCAGTATTTGCATCTTCCTCAGTTGCTACACGAAGTTCAATAGAATCAATTTCTTCAACCATTGTTTTTCCAACATATCGACCAAATAAAAGTGCTTCAAGAACAGAGTTTGCACCAAGACGATTTGCACCATGAACTGATACACAAGAACACTCACCAGCAGCATAGAAACCTTCTACAAGTTCATCATTGTTCTTACGGACATTTCCTGCGATATTTACTGGAATACCACCCATAGAGTAGTGTGCAGTAGCAGAGATAAGGATAGGTTCTTTAATCATGTCAAGACCTAAAAAAGTGATAGCAAGTTCACGAAGTTCAGGAAGTTTTGTCATGATTAAATCTTTTCCAAGATGTGTCACATCAAGATAAACAGCATCTTTTCGCGGACCTACACCACGACCTTCTCTGATTTCATTTAATATAGCACGAGCAACAACATCACGAGATGCAAGTTCAAGAGCATTTGGAGCATATTTCTCCATAAATCTTTCACCTTCTGAGTTGAAAAGTCTTCCACCTTCACCACGAGCAGCTTCTGAAATAAGTACACCATTTCCAGAAAGACCAGATGGATGAAACTGTACAAACTCCATATCTTCTAAAGGAAGACCATGACGCGCAACGATAGAAAGTCCATCACCAGTATTTGCATGCGCATTTGAGTTAATCTTGAATGCTCTAGCATATCCACCAGTTGCAAACATTACAGATTTTGCATTGAAGATAACAGTTTGCATATCACGGATATTAAAGGCAACTACACCTGAAACTTTTCCATCTTTATAGATAATGTCAGCAGCATACCATTCATCCCAAAACTTAACACCAGCACGATGTGCTTGTTCGTAAATAGTTTGAAGTAGTGTAAGACCAGTTCTGTCTTTTGCAAAACATGCACGAGGTGAAGATTGTCCACCAAAAGGACGTTGTGCTATTTTTCCATCAGGAGTTCTACTAAACGCAGCACCCATTCTTTCTGCCCAACGAATTGTTTCAGGTGCATTTTTACACATAAATTCAACAGCATCTTGGTCAGCTAAGTAGTCAGACCCTTTTACTGTATCAAATTCGTGAAGCTCAACACTATCTTCATCACTAAATGCTGCATTAATTCCACCTTGAGCTGCGCCAGAATGACTCCTCAATGGATGTAACTTTGTAATAACAGCAACTTTTTTTCCTGCAGTTTGCAATTCTCTAGCTGCTGCACATCCTGCAAGACCTGCACCAACTACTATCGCATCGTAAGTATAAATAGGAATACTCATTAACCCATCCTTAATTAAGAACTAAAATATTTTTGATTATATCGTTTATAGTCTTAGGATAGAGTAAATGTGCAGTTGATAGGTGTGAAGTTTGAGTATGTTACTATTATGGACACAAAAATTTTAAATTATTTTCGCATCTCTTTTTGCGCAAGGTCTCTAATCTGCATTATTTTATTTTTTCCAATGCTTTTTGCATATGTTAGAATTTCTTTTGCTTGTTTCATTGCTTCTTCTAAACTTGTATTATTTGCTTTTATAACAAATCCACCTGAAACAGTAATTGTGACAGCACCAGTCTCAGGTACATGAAACTTAAGTTCAGAAATACTTTCTCTAATAGTATCTACTTCTTTAAATGCTTGTTCTTTTGAAGAGCGTGATAATACAATGGTAAACTGGTTGTAGTCTGTTCTGGCTATGACATCAGCAGGTTGTTCATTTAAAGAGATAGTGTAAGCAACTTTTTTCAGCATTGCTTGAGCGACTTCTTGGGTGTAAGCTCTGTTTGATTTTGAAAAATTATCTATCTCTAATACTGTAACAGATGTGAAGTGACTATCTTTAAGACTTTTTTTATGAGAGTAAGAATGTATAAGACCTTTGTAGTTGTTGATGCCAGTCACAGCGTCGATAAGGTTGGGATTGTCACTTACATTACTTTTTCTATTCATTCGTAATGCTATGGCATCTGTTTCAAGTGAAAAAATATCATATTCATCTTTGTTCTTATCAATTTTAAGTAGATATTCAATATCTTTTAAAATGGAATTGAGCATACTTCTGTACCAAAAAGTTGCAAGTAAAATAAGTATAAATACTAATGCTATGATGTATTGTAAAATATCAAACTTTTCTTTACTGTAGGTAACGCTTTTTAAAATTATAGTATCAATTTTATTTGTCACTTCATGAAATGCAAGTTTTAAATCTGCATCTGTATTTTTTTGCACTGTTTTTGTATTTGTATAATAATCGTGAACTGCATTATTAAATTTCTTGATTAATGTAGAAAGTTCTCTTAAATCGTTAAGATATTCACTGCTGTTATTTAAGATATATTTGTCTGTTAAATTATATTTATATAATCTTTGAAGCTTTTCAATATCTTGTTGTAGTTGAACACTTTTTGAATTGAACTCTATGAGAGCCGATTCAAGGTCACTTTTGTCTAGAGTAGTTAGTCTTTTGATTGTCTTTTTTTGTTTGTTTAAAATATCTATCTTATCAAAAGAAAGTTGTTGTTCAAAAGTAAAAACAACAGACAAAAATGATACAAAAAATACAAAAAACAAATATGTGTTAAGATTTTTAAAGATATTCTTAATTGAGTGCTTCATATGGTAATTTTCCTAATAATGTTATAATAGCTTGTCATTCTATATTGACAGTTATTAATATATCCTTAATATGAAGAAGTTTATTTGAATTTAGAAAATTATTTTATATCACAATTTAACAGTAAGCACATTGGTGATGATGGAGCCTTGATAAATGGGTATGTTTATTCAAAAGATGCATTTTTTGAAAATGTTCATTTTAAACGCAGTTGGATGAGCTATTTCCAGATTGCACGAAAAGCAATGCTTGTAAATATTTCGGATGCTGTAGCGATGAACGCAGAACCAAAATACGCACTTTTAAGTGTTGCAATGCCAAAAAATATGAGTAAATCGGATATGCAGCAATTAGCCAAAGGTTTTCTCTCAGCTGCAAAAGAATTTGACATTGACATTATTGGTGGTGACACGATAAGTAATACAAAACTTGATATTGCAGTGACGATTATTTCTCAAACGCAGCGCCCGTTACTGCGTTTAAGAGTTAGACAAAATTATATGTTTGCATATACAGGAATACTAGGAAGGTCGTTAAAAGACTTAAAAAAAGTACAAAATCTTGGAAAAATTCATAAAAATTCAAAATTTATCAATATTAAATTACGAAATAAATTTTTAAAAAATACTCAAAGATTTTTAAAAGCAGGAATGGATATCTCAGATGGTTTATATAGTGATTTAGATAAAATTACAACATTGAACAAAATTGGTCTTGATTTCTTGCACAAAATACCCAAAAATATCGCTTGCAGTGGTGAAGAGTATGAGATGCTTGTTGCCTTTGATAAACGAGATGAAAAAAAGATACGCAGACGTGCCAAGCAAAGTAGAACAAAACTCACTATTTTTGCAAATGCAGCTAGAAACAAATATGTAAACAGATGCAAAGCGCATCATTTTTAAGGAACACAATAATATGGATAGATTTTATTCACTTGAGCATGCAAGTATAGATTTTCACTTTAAACAGTCACCTCGTGATTTTGTGGTTGAAGAGATACCTCTTTATGAGTTTTCAGGAGAGGGTGAACATCTTATTTTACAAGTAAGAAAGAAGAATCTTACTACTAATGAAATGGTAGGGCAGTTTGCTCGCTATTTGGGCATTAAAAACAAAGAGATAGGGTATGCTGGGCTTAAAGATAAGAATGCAATGACTGTACAGTATATCTCTTTGCATAAAAAGTATGAAGAAGCTTTGGAAGGTTTTAGTTTTGATGGAATTAAAATTCTTTCAAAAACGTATCATAATAATAAAATAAGGATAGGACACTTAAAAGGGAACCGTTTTTACATAAAACTTAAAAAAGTTAATCCAACAAGTGCTACAAAAATTGATGAGGCTTTGAAAAATATTGATACTTTTGGTCTTCCAAACTTTTTTGGATATCAAAGATTTGGAAGAGATGGAAACAACCATATACTTGGTGAAAAAATTGCAAAAGGTGAAGCAAGAGAACGAAATCCTAGAGTAAAAAAACTTCTTATCAATGCCTACCAAAGTCACTTATTTAATCTTTGGCTTTCAAGACGACTTGAAATCAATTCTCTTGTTAACAGTTTCAAGGTAGAAGAAATTGAAAGTCTATTAAACATGCCTAATGAAGAAGTGAAAAAGATGAAAGAACAAAAACATCCTTTTAAGCTGATAAGCGGGGATGTTATGGAACATTATCCGCATGGAAGACTTTTTAGCTTTGAAGGTGATGTAGAAGATATAAATAGGTTTCAATCAAGAGAAATTTCTCCTACAGGATTGTTGTGTGGTAAAAAAGTGACACTTGCTACTCAAAATGCATTGAGTATTGAAAAAGATTATGATGATGAAATAAATGCAGATGGAGCAAGACGATATGCATGGATTTATCCTACTGACATTGAAGGTCGTTTCAATCAGATAGAAGCACAATATGAGATGAACTTTACTTTACCAAAAGGTTCGTATGCAACAGTTCTGATAGAAGAAATAGCAAAGAGAAAAATTAATTAAAGAAGGATTTATATAAAATGGAAAAAAGACACATTACTTCAGCAATATCTCAAATATTTGGAAAATTCGCATCAAAAGAGTTTCCACATTGGTTTCAAAATATAGTCAATAACACATATGTGAAACTTATGGGACTTGATATGAGTGAGTTTCATCACCCTAATACCTACAAAAGTTTAAATGCTCTTTTTACGAGAAAGTTAAAGGAGCCAAGAAAGTTTTCACTTGATGCGCAAGATTTTATCTCTCCATGTGATTCTCTTATAACTGAGTGTGGAAAATTGGTAGATGATTATGCATTGCAGATTAAAGGTATGCGTTATAAAGCCGATAATTTTCTTGGAAAAAGCTTCACACAAGAAGAAAAAGATTATATGCACAATGGTGACTTTATAAACTTTTATCTTTCACCAAAAGATTATCATCGTTATCATATCCCTATGAATCTGAAAGTTTTAAAAGCAGTCCATATTCCGGGAAAATTTTATCCTGTAAATATTCCTTCACTAAAAAAACGTATAAATCTTTTTATAGAAAATGAAAGAGTTGTAATCCTGTGTGAAACGCCAGAAGGTAAGAAATTTTATATGGTATTAGTAAGTGCTTTAAATGTTGGAGTGATGAAAGTGGCATTTGAACCGCGTATACAAACCAATGCTGATGTTGCTAGTGAACAAGTCTATGATTTTGATAATTTATATTTAGATAAAGGTGATGACTTCGGTTGTTTTGAAATGGGTTCAACTATTGTTATATTATCTGAAAAAGATATGTTTGAAAAACTTTTAGTCAAAGCAAATCAAAAAGTAAAATTCGCCGATACAGTTGCAAAACTTCATCTTAAATAAATTTTTAAATCTGTTACTATTCTCTACACAAAAGATTAATTCTTTTCAATAGCTTAAAAAAAAAATATAAATATTTTATTTATTTTGATTATTAAGTTATCATACTTAGTGTTAATACGCATCTGTAAAGCATTTATGTTTTAATGATTTTTAAGTTCTAAGGAGAATATATGTCACTTTCTAGAAGAGAATTCCTGAAAAATTCAGCAGCAGCATCTGCAGCAGCGGCAATTGGTATGAGTGTACCAGCCGAGTTAGAAGCAAGCGCAGCTAAAGCTGAGAGTGGATGGAGATGGGATAAGGCAGCTTGTCGTTTCTGTGGTACTGGCTGTGGTATTATGATGGCTACAAAAGATGGTAAAATTGTTGCAGTAAAAGGTGATCCTGCTGCTCCAGTTAATCGTGGTCTTAATTGTATTAAGGGTTACTTTAATGCTAAAATTATGTATGGTGCAGATAGATTAACTACACCATTATTGCGAATGGATGCAAAAGGAAACTTTGATAAAAAGGGTAAATTTGCGCCAGTGACTTGGGAGAGAGCTTTTGACGAAATGGAACTTAACATTCGTAAAGCACTCAAAGCAAGTGGACCTGAGGGTGTGGCAGTTTTTGCATCTGGTCAATATACTATTATGGAAGGTTACGCTGCTCAAAAGATGATGAAAGGTGGATTTCGCTCAAACGCGATTGATCCAAATGCTCGTCATTGTATGGCATCTGCAGTTGTTGGCTTTTACCAAACTTTTGGTATTGATGAACCATCGGGTTGTTATGATGATATCGAACTGACTGATACTGTTGTATCTTGGGGTTCAAATATGGCTGAGATGCATCCTATTCTTTGGTCTCGTGTAACAGATAGAAAACTTTCTGACCCAGAAAGAGTGAAGGTCATCAATATGTCTACTTATAGACATAGAACTTCTGACCTTGCAGATATAGAAATTATCTTTTCACCAAATACTGACCTTGCGATGTGGAATTATATCGCTCGTGAAATTGTTTATAACAATCCAGATGCAATTGATTGGGATTTTTTAAAGAAAAATATTGTCTTTGCTGCAAGTCCTGTAAATATGGGTTATGGTATGAGAAGAACTGGTGAAAAGTCTCTTTCTCCAGCACGTCCTGATGGTTCTGCAGGTAAATATACAGCAAAAGAGATGGAGACAATCAAGCACGAAATGGTACATAATGTTTCTGCAAAAGAAGCACCAGCGTTGGAAGTGTATGGTTACAAAGAAGGTCAAGATATGGTTAATAAACCTGCTGGTCTTAAACACTGGGAAATCTCTTTTGAAGAGTATAAAAAATTCCTTGCACCATATACACTTGATTATGTAGCAAAAATTGCTAAGGGTGATCCGGATGAGTCTATTGAAAGTTTTAAGAAAAAACTTCAAACTTTAGCTGATCTTTACATTGAAAAAGGAAGAAAAGTAGTCTCTTTTTGGACTATGGGTATGAATCAACATACACGTGGTACATGGGTAAATACACTTTCTTATAATGTTCACTTTATGCTAAACAAACAAGCACTTCCAGGTTCTGGAGCATTCTCACTAACTGGTCAACCATCAGCTTGTGGTACTGCTCGTGAAGTTGGAACATTCTGTCACCGTTTACCGGCTGATATGATGGTTAAAAATCCTAAACATAGAAAAATTACTGAAAATAGATGGAAAATTCCTGAGGGAACACTCAATCCAGTTGGTAACCAACACATTATGAAAATTCATCGTGATATTGAAGATGGTGTTGTGAAGTTTGCATGGGTAAATGTTTGTAATGCTTACCAAGATTCAGCTTCTGCAAAACATTGGATTAAAGCAGCAAGAGAGATGGATAACTTCATTGTAACTTCTGATGGGTATCCTGGTATTTCAGCAATGGTGTCTGATCTTGTTCTTCCGTCTGCAATGATTTATGAAAAATGGGGAGCTTATGGTAATGCTGAACGTCGTACACAACACTGGAGACAACAAGTTCTTCCTGTAGGTGATGCGATGAGTGATACGTGGCAATGGATTGAATTATCTAAACGTTTTACAGTTGCTGATGTATGGGGTCCTTATACGCTTAGAAATGGTAAAAAACTTCCAGATGTAAGAAAAGCAGCACATGCGCTTGGATATACTGATGATACAACAATGTATGAAATACTCTATGCAAATAAAGAAGCTAAATCTTATAAAGTTGATATGGATTCATTCCCTCAAAAAGGTTATGACAACACAGAATCTAATGGTGATAGCAGAAATGTTATTGGCTCAGATGGTAAAGTATGGAAGGGTTATGGATTTATGATTCATGAGTACCTGTGGGAAGAGTATGCTTCATTTGGTCGTGGTCATGGTCATGACTTGGCAGACTTTGTTACATATCATAAAGTTCGTGGACTTAAATGGCCAGTTGTTGATGGTAAAGAGACTGCATGGAGATTTAATGTTAAATACGATCCATATGCAGCTAAAGCAGTGGCAAAATCTGGTAATGGTTCAACACATGCATTTTATGGTCCTCTAGCTAAAGCACTCTCACAAGGTGACTTAATGGGCATTACAGATAAAAAGAAAAAATCGCTTAAAGACAAAGCGAAAATATTCGCACGTCCATATATGGATCCACCAGAAATGCCAGATGCAGAGTATGATACTTGGTTAGCTACAGGGCGTGTTCTAGAGCACTGGCATTCAGGTACTATGACTATGCGTGTTCCTGAGCTTTTCCGTGCGGTTCCTGAGGCTTTATGTTATATGAACCCTAAAACGGCAGAAGAAAAAGGTCTCAAACAAGGTGATCTTTGTTGGGTTGAATCACGTCGTGGTAGAGTAAAAGCTCACGTAGAGACTCGTGGTAGAAACAGACCTCCTCGTGGACTTGTATTTGTTCCGTGGTTTGATGAAAAAGTATTTATAAATAAAGTTTGTTTAGATGCAACATGTCCACAATCAAAACAAACAGATTATAAAAAATGTGCTGTTAAAATTTATAAAGCATAAAAAACTAGGAATAAAAAAAGAAAATGAAGACAAAAGCAGGATTGAGCGACAGACGAAAATTTATTCTCAATATGGCGCGAGGCATAGGTCTAGCAAGTATGGGTGGTTTTATCTGGAGTGCTTTTATTGATGAAGTGACAGCTTCTCAGTTAATACTTCGACCACCTGGAGCTATAGGAGAGAAAGATTTTTTAAAAACATGTATTAAATGTGGATTATGTGCAGAAGCATGTCCATATGATACACTCCTGCTTGCAAAACCAGGCGATCATGAACCTTTGGGTACACCGTACTTTATGCCTAGAGATACACCTTGTTATATGTGTACAGATATTCCATGTGTTCCAGTATGTCCTACAGGTGCATTAGATGTATCTAGTGTTACTACTGATGGACACTTAGATATAAATATAGCAGATATGGGGCTTGCAGTTGTTGATGAACAAAGCTGTATTGCATTTTGGGGTATTCAATGTGATGCTTGTTATAGAGCTTGTCCCCTTTTGGGACATGCTATTACTATTGAATATAACAAAAATGAACGTACTGGGAAACATGCATTTATGAAACCAATTGTACATGCTGACGCTTGTACGGGATGTGGACTTTGTGAACATGCTTGTGTTACCGAAAAGCCAGCTATTCATATATTACCTCGTGAAGTAGCTCAGGGTAAGGCAGGTGATTACTATATAAAAGGTTGGGATAAAAAAGACGAAAAACGTTTAAAAGATGCGCATGCAATCCATACAACAACTGAGATAAGTAAGGAAAAAGCTGCAGATAAATTGAATGGTGACTTACTTGAAGGACTATACGAATGAAAAGCTTATGGAATCATTACCGTTATTTGATTTTACGTAGAGTTACACAGCTAGGTTTGTTGTTTTTATATTTTGGTGCGAATGCTTGGGGTTGGACAATGCTTCAAGGAAATCTTAGTTCGTCCATTATTTTAAATGTAGTCCCTATGAGTGATCCTTATGCAGCCTTACAAATGTTAGCGGCTGGTGCTATTTTAGCAACTGACCTTTTAGTTGGTGTCGCAGTTGTGACGTTTTTTTACTTTATTATAGGTGGACGGGCATTTTGTTCATGGGTTTGTCCTATTAATATGGTAACTGACTTTGCAGCTTTTGTTCGTGAACTTATTGGAATGAACAAGCTTACAGGTGTTAAACAACCAGCTTCAAGAAATTTACGATATTGGGTTTTAGGTTTAAGTCTTGTAATATCAGCAATTATGGGTGTTACTGCGTTTGAGTTTATTAGTCCTATATCTATGCTTCATCGAGGTATCATATTTGGTATGGGATTTGGTTGGATGGCTGTACTTGTGATTTTTCTTTTTGATTTATTCGTCTTAAAAAATGGATGGTGTGGTCATATTTGCCCACTTGGTGGGTTTTACTCCATTCTTGGTAAATTTAGTCTTATTCGAGTACATCATTCTGAAGAGAATTGTACGTTATGTATGAAATGTAAGGTAGTTTGTCCTGAAAATCAGGTTCTATATATGGTAGGAAAAGAGTCTTTACCTGTTTTATCTGGTGAATGTACAAATTGTGCGAGATGTATTGAAGTATGTGATGATGATGCTCTTAATTTTTCGATTAGAAGCATGGCACAAAATAAAAAAATGGGAGAGTAAAATGAAAATTATAAATAAAATAACACTTGGTTTAGTAACCGCTACACTTCTTTTTGTTGGATGTAGTCAAAACGCTACTCCAGCAAAAAAAGAAGTTGTAAAAGCAACTATTAGTGAAGATTCACTTGGTCTGAGAAAGGCAAGCTTATTTAATGAAGCAGAGATTAAGCCTAATGGGACAGAATATTCTCAAAATTATGCTGGAAGTGGACATAAGATAAAAAGAGCATTTCAAGATGCTCCACCTATGATTCCTCACGATGTAACAGGACTTATCCCGATTACAATTAATGATAATCAGTGTCTAGGATGTCATATGCCAGAAGTTGCTTCAAGTATGGGTGCAACTCCGATTCCACCTTCTCACTTTATGGATTTTAGACCTGTAACAACTATTGCAGCAGATGGTGAACTAGAGAAAAATGGTCATGTAATTAAGAACACTTCAAGTGAAGAACTTAAAAATGTTTCTATAAAGTCTACACATGGTAAATTATATGGTGGTCGTTATAACTGTACACAATGTCATGCTCCTCAGGCGACTGAACCTTTAGCAGTTAAAAACAACTTTCAAGCTGATTATACTGATAAAGATGGTGCAAATAAATCAAGCTGGCAAGGTACTAAACTCATGGAAGGCATTAATACTTACGAGAGTAGTAAATAACAGTATGGAAAGACGAGAGCTTTTTAGCTTTCTCTCTTCATCTGTAAAAGATGTAGTAAAAGAGAAAGAACCAATACGCATACGACCGCCATATTTTAATGATGAAGATGCCTTTGATAAAGGATGTCAAGAGTGTGATGGTAGATGTGCCACTCTTTGTCAAGAGCAAGTTATAATTATTGGTGAGGATAAGACGCCTTTTTTGGATTTTTCCAAAAGTGGTTGTACCTATTGTGATGATTGTGCAACTGCGTGTGAGTTTGGTGTTTTAAATATAGCTGATAAACAGTTGATAAATGTTGATGTAGTGATAGATACTAAGAGTTGTATGAGCTGGGATGGGGTGATGTGCTTTTCTTGTAAAGATCCGTGTTTAGAAGATGCTATAGAGTTTAAAGCAATGTTTATGCCTACAATCAATCAAGACAAATGTACTTCTTGTGGCTTTTGTATAAGTCGATGCCCATCTTATGCCATACATGTTAAGGAAAACAAATGATAAAAATAGCTTTACTTTTTTTGATGCTAACTTCTCTTTTTGCAACAAGTGTTAAAAAACCTGATGCAAGATATATGGCTAGTGGAGCAGTTACAGATTTAGTTTATGACAGCGCGAAACTTTATGCAGCTACCTCTGCAAGTTGTGTAGATATTTTTGATGTGAATAAAAAAAGTAAGATTAAGACAATTACAATTCCTCAAATCAAAGATTTTATGGGTGATGCAATTAATGCTAAAGTGTTTTCTGTTGATGTGCTAGGTGATAAGGTATTGTTATTGTCTCAAGCAGAACATGGTTATAGAAAAGTTGAAATATTTGAAAATATGAAATCTATAAACGCAGTTACAACTGCTGAAAAATTGCATATTGCTAAAGCAAAATTTCTTGATAAAGAGACTTTGTTACTTGGGCTTTTAAGTAATGATATTATTTCTTATAATTTTGTAACACATAAAAGGAACTGGACAGTTCAAGCATCGCAGTCGAAATTTTCTAATTTTGCACTCAATGAAGATAAATCAAAAGTGGTTATATCCGATGAAAGTGGTGATTTGCATTTGTTAAGTACAAAAGATGGAAAACTTTTAAAAGTTTTAAGTGGAGAAAATCTAGATAATGTTTTTCAAGTTGTTTTTAAAAACAACATTATTGCAACTGCTGGACAAGATAGACGCAGTGTGATTTATGACTTAAAGTCAAATTCTGCGTACTATATGAAAGCTCCCTTTATTGTTTATAGTGTAGGCTTGTCTCCAAAGGGAAAAATTGCTGCATATTCATATGATGAAAATAACAACATCATGCTTTTTAATACAGCAACAAAAAGTAAACTTGGACTCTACGGTGGTAATAAAATGACATTGACAAACATCCTCTTTATAAATGAAAAAGAATTTTTTGTATCTAGTGATGATAAAGTAATCAATTACTACAAAATTAAATAAGGAGAAGCTATGGAATTTAATGAAAGTGAATTTTTAGTTGAAACAGAAGTGCCTCAAGACGAGTTGATTATTTCTCGAACAGATTTAAATGGAAATATTACCTATGCAAATGAAACTTTTTGTGAAATAAGTGGTTACACAGAAGCTGAATTAGTTGGCAAAGCACATAGCATAGTTAGACATCCAGATATGCCAAAAGCTGCGTTTAGCGATTTGTGGTCTACGATAAAAAATAAAAAACAGTGGATAGGTGTTGTTAAAAATCTTAGAAAGGATAAAGGTTTTTATTGGGTTGAAGCAATTGTTTCTGGTGTTTATAAAAATGGAGAGTTAGTGGAGTATAAATCACTTAGAACCCCAATTAGTTATGAGAAAAAGTTAGAATATCAAAGACTCTATGATAAAATGCGTGCTGAAAATGGTGAAAAAATTAGAAAAATTATTTACGAATAATAGAAGGAATTAAAATTATGAATGTATCAAGTATAGTAGTACAATGTTTACCAAAGTATGTAGAAGAGGTGGCACAAAGCTTAAGGGATTGTGAAGTTTGTGATTATCACATGCATGATGAAAAGGGGCGTGTTATCATTACTATAGAAGGAAAAGGCGTAAGTGAAGAGTTAGAAAAACTTCGTGTTGTTGAAGCAATTCCCCATGTAATAGCAGCAGATATGCAGATGGCTTATAGTGAAGATGAACTTGATGAACATATGGAAGTGATAAACAACCGTGATGCTGTACCTAAAATCTTAAATAATGCAGATGCTGATGTAGATAGAGTAATGTATAATGGAGATATGAAAAAACGCGAAGATATGGTTGCCTTTGCCAAAGAATTTGATGCTGCAAAAGAGAGAGAGGAATAGTAATGGCTGTAATATTTGAAGCTAAGATTTGTGTAAATGAGGGTGATACTTGGTTGATAGAACTTAAAGATACTGTTGATGGTAAAATTATGTTATGTAATGATTTGGATGAACTTGAGAGAAACATAGAAAAACTTGGTGAAGATTATGGTGGTCATATTGATGAAGTGAAATGGCTCAAAGAAGATGATGTTTCTGAAATTATGATGGATGATTTAAGAGTTAAAATGGCTGAGCATAGAGAAAAAATAGAATCAGAACGCGGTGAGTCAATAACTCCTGTTGCAGAACCTTATAATTAATATAATAATTTTATTTGGATTAATAATTATATAATTTTATTAATGTATAATTTATGTAATTTAAACACAAAGGAAAAAAAATGAAAAAAATGTTACTCTCAATGGCAACATTGCCATTAATAATCGGTGGATTAAGTGTAAGTGCTAGTGCGGCAGATGGTGTTAATATCTTTAACGATGCTAAATTTTCAGGA